>CABXDM010000012.1 GCA_902510965.1 uncultured Candidatus Actinomarina sp. | reverse complement strand
GGCCCCAGGTAACAGAAGTATTATCTGAAAAGGCAATACAAGATTATACAAGCGATATCAATCTTACAATATTAGGAGAGGCTGGCCCTATATCCTCAAGTAAATATGGGATTGGTGAGATATTTATAACTATCTCCAATAATGAAAAGTTAGTATCAACTACCCATAAACTTAATGGAAATCGAGAAGAAATTATTCAAAGAGCTGTAAATAAGGCTTTATGGGAGCTTATTAAATTTGTTAAAAGCTTGTATTAGAACAGATGTTCTAGTAAAATTTGTCATATCAAGATGTTTTAATATAAATTAATTAATCTAATTAGGAGAAAAAAATGGATAAAGACAGGGCAAAAAAACTAGATACAGTGTTCGATCAGATTGAAAAACAATTTGGTGAAGGTTCTTTGATGAAACTTGGATCAGCTGATATTAAGAAAATACCAGCAATCTCAACTGGAGCATTATCTATTGATTTAGCTTTAGGCATAGGTGGTATACCTAAAGGAAGAGTAGTTGAGATATACGGACCAGAAAGCTCAGGTAAGACAACATTATCACTACACGTTGCAGCTGAAGCTCAAAAAGCTGGCGGTGTAGCTGCATTTATTGATGCTGAGCACGCGCTTGATCCAGTTTATGCAGCAGCTCTTGGAGTAGACATAGATGAATTACTAGTCTCTCAACCAGACACAGGCGAACAAGCCCTTGAAATAGCTGATATGCTTATTGAATCCGGCGGTGTTGACATTGTTGTAATTGATTCAGTTGCAGCGTTGGTTCCAAAAGCTGAAATTGATGGCGAAATGGGTCAATCCCATGTTGGATTACAAGCTCGGTTAATGTCCCAAGCACTACGTAAATTAACAGGTTCTATCAACAAAACACAAACAACTGTGATTTTTATTAATCAAATTCGAGAAAAAATTGGTGTTATGTGGGGATCACCAGAAACTACAAGTGGTGGTAGGGCACTTAAATTTTACGCCTCAGTACGTATAGACATTAGAAGAATAGAAACACTTAAAGTTGGTGCTGAAATGATTGGTAATAGAGTTAGAGCTAAAATAGTAAAAAATAAAGTTGCTCCTCCATTCAAAGAAGCACAATTTGACATTATGTTTGGTAAAGGAATATCAAGAGAAGGTAGTTTATTAGATGTTGGTGTAGAACATGGAATAGTTCGTAAAGGTGGAGCTTGGTTTACCTATGATGAAGTGCAGCTTGGACAAGGCAAAGAAAACTCTAAGAACTACTTAAGAGAAAATCCAGACTTAGCATTACAACTAGAAAATGATGTTTACAAAGCTGTTGGTATGATTGAATCTGACTCTGATGAAGAAACTACTGAGAAGCCTGAAGAAACAAAAGAGTCAAAAGCTGCTAATAAAGAAAAATAATATATATATTTTGTGAAAACATTCTTATAATTTAACTGTGAAATCTACAGTTGAGTTAACGAAAACAGTAAAAGCAAAGCCGTCTAGAAGTGGTCTCAATTATTTAGTGAAAACATTTGGATGTCAAATGAATGAACATGATTCTGAACGTATTGCTGGTTTGTTCGAATACGATGGAATGTTAAAAGCTACATCAATTGATGATGCAGATATTCTTTTTGTAAACACGTGTACTATTCGTGAAAATGCAGATGATAAACTGTACGGTACTCTGGGACAACTTAAAAAATGGAAGGGTGAAAGGCCTAAAAGAAAACTCCTTGTTGGTGGTTGTGCTGCTCAAAAAGATAAAGAATTAGTTAGAGAAAGAGCACCTTGGGTGGATGTAGTTATAGGAACTCATAACCTTACTAACGTAGTTAATCTTTTAAACCAGAGCGAAGATTGGGGTCCAGTTACTGAAGTTATTGATGAGATAGAGTCCTTACCAACCGATGCTCCATCTATTCGTGAATCAGAAGTTTCAGCATGGCTAACAATTCAAATCGGTTGTAACAATAGTTGTACATTCTGTATTGTTCCCTCTGTTCGTGGACCAGAAATTAGTAGAAGACCTTCTGATATCGTTAATGAAGCAAAAGCAATGGTTGATGGTGGCGTTAAAGAAATTACCCTTTTAGGTCAGAATGTTAATTCTTACGGAAGAGACTTAAAAATAAACGGATCCTCAAAACCCTATTTCACAGAACTATTGACTGAACTAAACGAAGTTAAGGATTTAAAACGTATACGTTTCACCTCACCACATCCTAAAGATTTCAAAGAACACACCTTACAAGCTGTGAATGAGCTATCAAAAGTATCAAAACAGATCCACATGCCCTTGCAAAGTGGAAGTAATAAAGTATTAAGGAATATGCAACGCGGTTACACACAAGCAAAATATTTAGAGAAACTTAATTTAGCTAAAGAAACTATCACTGATGTCTCTCTAACGACTGATATTATTGTTGGTTTCCCCGGAGAAACAGATAAAGATTTTGAAGAAACATTAAATGTCATAAGAGAAGGTCAGTTTGATGCTGTTTATATGTTCAAATTTTCTCCACGACCCGGAACAAAAGCAAACTACATGGAAGATGAATTTGTCGAAAAAGAAATTATTGATTCACGGTTTATGAAATTAAAACATCTTCAAACCGAGATAAGTCATCAACGATACAAAAGATTCATAGGGACACAACAACATTTGTTAGTTGAGAAATATTCAAAAAAAACCGATGAATTTCTGAGTGGAAAAATAGATGGAGGTCAAACAACCCACATTTCATCACAAAACGTTCAAATCGGAGATTATATTAAAGTCAAAATAACTGATGCTACTCCGTTTGCATTGACCGCGGTACCTGTTTAATTGTTATATTTTTTAACTGGTGTTACCTCTTCTGGTAAATCTGCTGTTGCTCATGAGATTGGAATAGAGCTCAATATTCCAATTCTCTCATTAGATTCAATGGCAGTGTATAAGGGCCTTGATATCTTAAGTGCTAAACCTACAGATGTAATGCAAGCACAAGTAGAGTATCTAGGAATAGATATAGCCGACCATGATCAGAACTTTTCAGTTGTCGATTTTCTTAACTATTTGATAGATATTGATTTTCCTAAAATGACCTATGAGAAAGACATATTGGCGGTAGGTGGTACTGGATTATATTTTTCGTCAATGATTAAAAATTTTGAATTCAAACCAACTGATCCAACTATTCGAGCAGAACTTGAACAATTGAACTACGGACAATTACTAAAATTCCATGAAATTTATAAAATTGAACTCCCAAATGTTGAACTCAATAAACGTAGACTAATCAGAAATATCGAAGCAAGTCTTCTTGAGGATTCAAAATATGTATTTCCAAAACTAAATATCAAAAATGATAATGTAGGTATCTTTTGGAATAATCCAGACTATAAAATAAATATTCAGAAAAGGACAAAAACTATGATTGAAGATGGTTTAGCAGATGAACTTAGTTCATTAAACAACCCTTCAAAAACAATTATGCAGGCTATCGGAATGAATATAGAAACAGACATTGAGAGCAATATTAATCAAAAAACTTATAAATTAGCAAAAAAACAGATCACTTGGTTTAAAAAAGAACTGTCTTTAGTAAGTCATACTACAAATGATTCAAATTTTATTAAGCAGAAAATGATAGAGTTAATAAATGAGTAATTTTGCATATATGTCTGGAACAGGAAATGATTTTATTGTTTCCACATATACTGGTCCAACTTCTGAAATTCAGATAATTTCACTTGTTGCAGATTCTGACTACGACGTAGATGGAGTAATTTTCGTTGAATCCATTGATAGCCAAACTGTAAAAATGCATTATTTTAATAGTGACGGTACAACTGCTGAATTATGTGTAAATGGCGTAAGATGCACTGCTAAATATGCATTTGATAACGAGCTAACAACAGGGTCGATAATTACTGTCCAAGCTCCCGTAGGAAATCTTATAGCAACGATTGAAGACTCAGTGGTTAAAGTTAGTGCACCCACACCTACCTATGTGGACAAACCAATACACATAGAGGAACTTAGTGGTATTAAAGCAGAAATAGGAAACCCACATTTTTTAGTACAGGTTGATGAAGTAGACTCGTTTGATTTGGAAAGTTTCTCAAAGAAAGTTATTTTGTCTAATACATTTTTAGATGGAGTTAATGTAGAAATATACCAAATAATTAACGATAACTTTATAAAAACAAGAGTGTTTGAAAGGGGAGTTGGAGAAACAGACGCCTGCGGTTCTGGAGCGTTATGTCTTTTCAATTACCTATATTCTGAAAATAAAGTTTCAAACCCAACAACAATATTGTTTCCTGGGGGAGAATTAGATCTCGAATTTAAAAATGAAGAGTTATTTTTAAGTGGAACAGTTACATATCTCTAAATAAAGATACAACTTTGCCTACAACACTAATATGTTCATTTATCTCAATATTGTCATAGTTTTTGTTAGCTGGGATTAAATACTTTTTATTTCTTATTGTGTCAATATATTTTACTGTCGCCTCTGTGTCCATTACTAAAAAAGCACCAATATCTCCATTAAGTGGTTCTTTTGATTTATCTACAACTACTAAATCTCCATCATGTATACCTGCATCAATCATTGAGTCACCATTTACTTTTAACGCTATTAAAGAATCATTAAAATTACTTTCTGGATAGGGGAGTTCACCAATTTGATTTTCTTCTGCACTAAGCGGTAATCCAGCAGCTATTTCACCTACAATTGGAACACTTCTGAATTCACTTATTGAGTTATTTAAGTGCAGAGATCTCGATTTTCCCTCTGATTTATTTATAACTCCTTTTTTTTCAAGTTTATTTAGGTGGTATTGAACCGTGCTAGTTGATTTTAGATTGACTGCTTCACAAATTTCTCTAACAGATGGTGAGTAACCATCATTTTTTAATGTGAAGTTTATGAATTCTAATATTTCTTCTGCTTTTTTACTCATACAAAACTTTAGCACATATGTTCTAAAATAAAAAGTGTCACACTAAGTTTCTAATCTTAAATTATGAATAATTTGAAAAATGTATTGTATCTTGTAACTTTTGTTGTGGTTTTTTCTTATATTTCCACTCCATTTCTAATTAATGATAAGCAACAAGTTGCTATATCAGATGAAATCTCTTACAAAGTTGTTAAAGGTGATAACTTATGGAATATTGGCTACAAATTGAATGTAGATGATATAAGTAAGTTTATTTTTGAGGTTAAAAAAGTGAATAATCTCGCAGAATCGAAACTTTCTGTTGATCAAATAATTAAAATACCATAAATTTTTGCATATTTTATGAATAAACTTTATAATATACCATATATGGTATGTCCATTCTGCCAATTACAAGAAACTTCAGTAGTTGATTCACGTAAAAATAGTGAAGGTACGTCAATACGCAGAAGAAGGAACTGTTCTGCTTGTAATCTCAGATTTACTACATACGAAAAGGCATCAATCGGGATAATAGTTAAAAAAAGAAACGGGAATCGAGAAGAGTTCAACCTTGAAAAACTTCATCAAGGTGTTCAAAATGCTTTTGGAGGTCAAGAACTAAGTGAAAAAAAATTAAAAACCCTTGTTGAAGCTATTCACAACGATATAAAAGAACAAGGAAATAAAGTTCAATCAGAATTTATTGGAGAAACAGTACTTAAGCATCTTAAAGATATAAATGAAGTTGCTTATGTAAGGTTTGCCTCAGTATATAAAGAATTCTCTGACGCTTCTGATTTTGAAAAAGAAGCTGCAGAATTTAATTAATCAAGTTTTTGAATACTTGAATAGGATTTTAATTTATTATTTTTAAAAATAGTAAGTGAATTTTCAAAAGCAGCAATCTCCGTCTCTTTATTAAGCAGTAAGGCACTGCTAATTGATTGGACTACATCATATTCTGCATTTCTCAACGCAGCCAGAAGTCTTCCATGAAGATCCTCTGCTGTAATTATTGCTGTATTTACTAGATTTCTATGATTATTCATTTCTTCAATTATTGGTAAATCTTCATAGTTTCGCTTACTAGTTGCTGTTATTTCTGATAGAAGAGTTGTTAATACATCAACTTCTGTCGTTTCATCTATATCTAAGATGTCATTATAAATTAAAACTTCTGATACCAATATGCGATATGTTAATAAGCTGTCTAATTCATTAATTAAGCCAAATATTGTTGATAAATTGTA
The DNA here is from genome assembly GCA_902510965.1 of uncultured Candidatus Actinomarina sp. Taxonomy (GTDB): domain Bacteria; phylum Actinomycetota; class Acidimicrobiia; order Actinomarinales; family Actinomarinaceae; genus Actinomarina. The sequence continues at coordinate 20,639 of CABXDM010000012.1, read as the reverse complement.
GTTAACCTCTTGAAGATTAAGATTCTCATTTTGTAAAGCTAAGTTCTGATACTCCAACACCGAGGATTCTACAGACTGCAAATAAGCACTGGCATTTGAGATATCATATTTTGAGTAAAACGTATCAGTTGATATTTCAAGTACATTTTCTAAGCCATCTATAAGTAGATTGGTCTCAGTTGCAAGATTGGAACTTATTTTTACTACTTCTTCCTGCTGCGATGACCTGCTTATGAACGTAGTTACTGCTGTAGTAATGATAAATAATGAAATGGTAGATATCATTAAGGGCATAACCCATTTACGTCTTGACTCTACATCTGTCCAAAGTTTTTTAATTTTACTTGTTACATTCACTGGTTTAAATGTTTCAGTAGCAAAGTTTTTATTTTCGTTTGTCTCAGTATGTTTTTCTGTTTGTCGATATTCTGTATCTTTTATATATGATTCAATTGACGATGGTTGTGATGCTACTTCAACTTCTGTTTGTATATTTGTATAACTATTTAAATCTAATGAGTCATTGTTACTTTCTAAATCAGAAATTGTTTCAGTGTTTTGTGTAATTACTGTCTCAGTTTCAAAACCCAACATCTCCAAAATTTTAATTTTGTCTGTTGATTTTGCTTTATTTATAAAAATAAAATCTCTAATATTCATCAATGAAAGGTTACCATTGTGTATGAGTAAAAACATTGAAATAAAATTACTAGATTCTTCATCAGTTTTACCTCAAAAACAGCATGAAAATGATATTGGCTATGATCTATCTTCGTCTGTAGAAATTACCCTTCCAAGTAAAGAAGTGACACTAGTGAGTACAGGAGTAGCTATATCTTTACCTACTGGAATTGCTGGATTTATCTTACCTAGATCTGGTTTAGCTAGTAATCATTTAATTACTCTCATTAATGCACCTGGACTTATTGACCCAGGTTATACCGGGGAATTAAAAGTACCTTTAATAAATCATGGTCAAAATACTTATACGATCAATAAGCATGACAGGATAGCGCAACTAGTAATTCTTAAAACAGACACTATAACATTTGAAGTTGTTGATGAGTTACAGACGACAGATAGAGCAACAAAGGGCTTCGGTTCAACAGGATAATTAATTATTTTATGCTGACATTTAGCTAATATTAGATTTACGCGGGTATGGTATAACGGCTAACACACGACCTTGCCAAGGTCGAGCTGGGGGTTCGATTCCCCCTACCCGCTCAAATGGCGACGTGGCGGAGTGGCTACGCAGCGGTCTGCAAAACCGTGTACACCAGTTCGATTCTGGTCGTCGCCTCCAACCGTCGGAGATAAAAGTGATAGCAGTTACTGGATCAGGTGAATATTTATCAGGCATAATAGATGCTGATTTAAAACTATTATCAAAACTAAAGATCCGACCAAACGTCCTAACTTTACCAACTGCTGCTGGTAAGGAAAGTAGTGACAGAATCAATTATTGGTGTGACCTAGCTACAACCCATTTTTCAAAATTTGATGTTGATCATAAGAATATTAAAGCCCTCAAACACAATGATTTTTTTGATGAAGAACTATTGGACGTTACTAAAAGTGCAAATTTTATTTATTTTTCTGGAGGTAATCCTACCTATCTATATGAGGCTATAAAAGATACTCCATTTTTTAAGGAATTGATAAACACTCATGAAAATGGTGGAATCATAGCTGGTTGTAGTGCTGGTGCAATGATTATGGGTGAAAAGATGATTAAAGGCTATGGGTTCAATCTTATTAATAATGTAATTGTTATTCCTCACTATGGAGAAGCATTTTATTCCTGGGTGACCAATACTGTAAAATTGTTAAACAGAGGAAACTATAAGCTTTTATGTTTAGAAAAAGATACATATTTCACGTTAAATGATGACCATATTGAAATAATCGGAAGTAATAACATACATTTAATTTTTAAAGATAAGCATGACACTTATAAAAATGGCGATGTATTTAGTACAAAAGAACTGGTGATTTAAATGTGTGGACGTTATCACTTAGATGTGAATACCCTATATGAAGAAAATATAGAAAAAGAAGAAAATTTTAAATATGAAAGTAACTTTAACATAACCCCACAATCTGAGGTTCCTCTAGTTATTAATGAAAAGTTAACAATGGCAACCTGGGGATATTACCCAGAGTGGTTAAAAAGTCAAAAAAATTCAAAACCACTTTTTAATACCCGTTGGGAAACAATTCAAGAAAAAAGGACTTTTCAAAGTGCATTTAAAAAACATCGCTGTCTTGTCCCGATTTCAGGATGGTATGAATGGAGAAATGTTGATAATGAAAAACAACCATACTATTTTTACAAGGAAGATCATCTTCTAAAAGCTGCTGGATTATATTGGTTAAGATCTAGCGGAAATGTCGAGTTTTCAATTATTACCAAAGAAGCTTATGGTGATCTTTCTTCTATACACCATAGAACACCTCTTATTCTTAATTCAAAGGAACAAGCTATTTGGATTTCTCAAACAGATGAGAACTCACTTTATGAAGATATATCTAATCAAAGTGAAATACCGATAACATTCCACAGAGTTAATAAATCTGTTAATAATCCCAAAAATAAAAACTCTTCATTAATAAAGGAATATACAGAGGTTCCTTTTTAATGAATTCACAATCACCTATATATTCATTTAAATTTACAATCTCCTGGATTGCTATCTACCTAGTCATCGTTTACTTTATTGGGATATATCTAAATATTTTTATTTCTCTATATGTAGGATTGTGGATTCTTAATCTTCTAATTGAACTCGCAGAAAGATTTCTCTTAAGATTTGGTAAACGTATCTATACTGTCGAACGTTAGCATTTACTTAATATATTATTGTTGCTATATTTGTGAAAAGGGAGATTAGCTCAGTCTGGCAGAGCGCTACCTCGACAAGGTAGATGTCACAAGTTCAAATCTTGTATCTCCCACAAAATATGAAACTATTCCTTAAGAAAATCACACCTATTTATTTCAGGTACAACCATATTTGGATTACAAAAAGATTGGAGATATTAATCTGGACTTTTTTTATCTTTTTAGCATTTTATAGTTTTATATCCAACTATTAAAACAATGATGTATTTAATAACTCAAGTGTTTTATAGTTAGGTTGACCGTTTATTTGGGCAGTATTCAACTCAGATAAGTATGTATAAAGGAATTTACAGTGGTCATTTAGAAAAGAGGGGTTTCTCCAGGATGGGAATTCCCTTTTTTCTTTTATAGGTAAATTATTTCTTACCATAAACTTCATACATGACATCAAAAAACATTGGTCACTTACGACTTATCACTATCTTTACAGTAATAATTGGGTTTCTATCTTTAATTACTCCTGATACAAACTTGAAAATATTAGGTATTAATATACTTCAATTCGTCTTACTGTATATCTGGTTAGTTCAGGTTGTTGCCTTCATATTTGCCTTTATCTATCAAACAGAAAAGTATTATGATTTTATAGGGAGTTTAACTTATTCAACTTCAACATTAATTGTCTACTACTCACTTCCAGTTAAAACACATACAGACACTGTACTTCTTGCTCTTGTATTAATTTGGTCTTTGAGATTAGGACTATTTCTTTTTAGAAGAATACTTGAAGATGGTAAAGATAACCGTTTCACTAAGCCTAAACAGTCTTTCTTACATTTTCTGCAATATTGGACAGGACAAGCAATGTGGGTATCATTCACTTGTATTGCTGTTTACGTTGCAATGATATCCGAAGAGGAAAACACACTCACTACAGTTTCTATATTTGGTTTAATTATCTGGATTTTTGGATTCACATTAGAAGTTATTTCCGATGCTCAAAAAAGAACTTTTCGTAAAGATATAAACAACAAAGGAAAATTTATCTCAAATGGTTTATGGAGTAGAAGTCGACATCCTAATTATTTTGGTGAAATTACCCTATGGGTAGGCGTAGCAGTGATTTCTGTAACGAGCTTAAATGGTATTGGTTATGTCGCACTTATTTCTCCCTTGTTTGTTTACGCTTTACTTTCAAAAGGAAGTGGTATCCCATTACTAGAACGGAGTGCAGACAAAAAATGGGGTAGTGATCCTGAATACCAAGCCTACAAAAAAAACACGCCAGTATTATTTCCTAAATTGTCTAATAATATAGAAAACACCAACGGCAATAGCAATTAATTGATAATAGGGTAGCGTCTCATATCTTACGATAAAGTTGTATCCTATGCCTATAATTCCTAAACCTACTGCTAATTTCTGCCAGTTTTTCATTACATAGAGTCAAGTTTTTCTAAAAGAATGTCTTTTTCACCCGGTAGCATCTCAACAACATGATCATCGTCTGGATAAGTATTGTTCTCTACTTCATCCTTAAAAGATTTTATTGCTTTGGACCTTACTAAATTTAATTCCTCTTTTATAGATTTTCCATCTCCCCATGATTTAGCATGACGTGGCATTTTAATTTCTGTAGTTTCACCACATATATCTTCAAAGAAGAGAAACATAACATCTCCACCTGAACCCGAACCAAGAGAATTTAAAACGAGTGAGGTATGTTTTTTAAGTTCAATAAGTGCATCCTCTGCAACGCACTCAACTTCGGCTCCAAATGCTCCAGCATCTTCTAATCTTTTCATGTCTTTTAAGATGCTTATTGCTTCATCTGCTGTTTTACCAACTGTCCTGATTCCACCATACTTAGTGGCCATCGAAGGCACCATTCCTACGTGACCTTGAACTTGCATTCCTTCTTTCGCTAACATCTCAACAACGTCCATACTTCTTGGTGTTAAAACGGAGTCCGCACCATTCATCATTACATCAAATGCTCCACGGAGGATCTCTTCATTAGTAACAAATCTTCCAGCAAATAGGGCTGCAGTAATGAAAGTATTAGGTGCCCCTTTTCTAACATCTTGATACCAGTCACTACCAGTAATAATCATATCAATATCTTGACTCGCTACTATTTCTGCTTCTTCCTGATTGCCAGCTGTAACTTGAGTCATTTTGATTTCGTTTTTTTTATTATCAAGCATATCTCCAACCGTAATGTTTCGATCAACTTGTTCGTGCCCAAATGTATAGATTCTTTTCATAATATAAGTATACGTGGGCACGTGTATGAAAAACAAGGGGTGAGCTGTAGAGTTCCCTACATCTTAGGAAAATTTATATTAAATTAACTTTACCTTACTCTTTTACAATCGATAAAAGATTTGAACAGAGAATTTCCGATTATCCAAGTAAATTGTAATCTTAAAATTATGAATAAATCAAAAATAAATCTACAAAAACTAATTTATATCATTGTTGGGAGTATCAGTTTTTTATTAGGTACAATTGGAATAATTATTCCAGGTCTACCAACTACTCCATTTATGATTCTCTCATCAATTCTATTTTTAAAATCATCTGATAAGTTATATTTTTGGTTAACAAATCATAAAACGTTTGGTAAGTATGTCACGGACTTCAAAGAAGGCAAAGGCATAAGTAAAAAAGTAAAAATTTATGCTCAAACAATGATGCTTATTACAATATCTTTTTCATTAGTTCCTTTAACACCTATGTACATAGAAAACCCCTTAATAAGGATATTGCTATTAGTATCAGGTGGATTTAGTTTCTGGTTAGTTGGTTTCAAAATTCCAACTAAAGTTCAAAATTGATATTAATTAAAAATAAAAAAAGCTTATTAATAATCAGTATTTTGATTTTAATATACTTTGCACTATCTTTTGTTGTTTCTTTTTCAGCCTTCAACATTGCTACTAATATTAAAGACAACTCACCAAAGGATGTTGGTTTAAATTTTGAAGAGATAGAAATTAAGACAGAAAATTCATCTATTTCGACATGGTGGATTCCTAATAATTCTGAAACCACAATACTCCTTCTACATGGATTAAGAGGTCAAAAAGCTGATGAACTAATAATAGAAAAAATTAAACTTTTTAACGATCTTGGATTTTCTTTAATAGCAATAGACTTTCGCAATCATGGAAAATCAGGTTTAGGTACTTTTACATTTGGACTTGATGAGGTAAATGATGTTTATTCAACTATGAACTATTACAAATCAAATCAAGGAATAAATGAAATTGGTATTTGGGGATTTAGCTATGGAGCTACAACAGCAATCTTTACTGGTCTAGAATTTAATGAAAGAAATATAGATATTGAGATAACAGGTATTTTTGCTGAAAGTCCGTACTTTGATCTGCTTGAAGTATTTACAGATCAGGTTGCATTAAGAACACCTTTAACAACTTCAATGGCTCAGTTGCTTAAACCAGGAACTGTCTTATTAACTAAATTAATATATGGCTTTGATTTTAGTTCTGTTGAGAATAAATTTTTATCAACTACAAAATTAGAAATACCAGTAGTTTTGGTTGCTTGTCTAATTGATGAAATCATCCCTCCTCGACAAGTATCTGAAATAGAAGAAAACATAGGTTTAAAATCTAAAACTATTATTTTTGATGATTGTGACAGTCATGGATCTGCACTTAAAAGTGATAGAGATAAATATATAAAAGCTCTGTTAGAAGTTTTTAATTAATTGTATAAATTGTAAAATATCATTATGAGTTTATGGAAAAAATTTTTACAATTTGAAAAAAGAGTGTTTTCTGCACCTTACAAATGGTTACTTAAAAAAGGTATTATTGCCATAGGTACAATTGCAAAAAGAATTTACCTCTCAATGGATGATTTGTACGAAGATAAGTTTCTTGATGAATATAAGGGAAATCCAAATTGGGCTGGGGATGATTGATGATAAATACACATAGTCACCTATGCATAATTTTTATCCTTAGTTTTAGAAATTTTAGCGTATAGGTTGTAAATTTAGTTCAGTTCATGAAAATATCCTACAAACCAGCTGATAGCGACTATCAGGTATTAATTAAAAAAGATTATGATTCTTGGGCAAGTTCACTTTATTCACCAGAGGGATTCTTTAAGTATGAATTTCCAATGAGTGAATTTCTCATTCCAACTGAAGGACGAACTCTTCATGCTACCGAAAATAGATTAGTCATAACGATAGAGTGCAAGATGAATAAAAATAAGTTCTACGACTTTCAAATAACAGAACATATGAAAGAAAAGAACTTAGGTATAACTTTAAAAGATATATATGAAAATGTTAGAACTGCTAGTGTGATGGTTTTCGATTACGACTTAACCAAAATCCTTCCTGTTCCGATGTGGGATAAAAACAACATAACTAACTATATAGATACTTCACCACGTGAACAGTTTTCAATGCATTTAAAGAGTGTTCTACTTGCAACTGAATATATTGAATATAGTAATTATTTTATGGCTGAACCATACGCAATTTGGCTTATCGCTCAGCCATCATTCTTTAGAAGAAATACAGTCATAGGCAAAACTACTCCTAATTCTCAAGAAGTATTAAACATTACTGCTGCACAAGAAGTTGAGAAAGCTTTAAATAATATAGATAGAAATCTTTTTAGACCAAGTAATTCAGGGACAAATGGGGGAAATTTAACCGATAAAGGTCAAGAAATACTAAATGATTTTCTCAGTGCGTACAATTATGTGTTCGATGAATAAGTAAAAATATTCAAATTGAAAAAGTAAGAGTTGTGATATTAGTCAGCATTATCTATTTTTAATATAAGTTAAAAGATACAATCATTTAGATTTAGCTAACACCTCATCAAAGCAGTATGGACAGTACTCATCGATTTTGTATTTTTCTGAACCTAGCTCTTCTTTATTAAGAGGTTCTCTACATCGAAAACAAAGAACATAATCTGTTTCAACAAGATTTTTATTAAGAGCAACTCTATCATCGAATACGAAACAATCTCCATTCCAATGTTTTCCGCCAGTTTCTTTAAAATAGTTGATAACTCCACCTTCTATTTGCTTGATATTTTCAAATCCATTTTCAAGCATTAATGCTGAAGCTTTTTCGCATCTGATGCCACCCGTACAAAACATTACAACTTCTTTACCGTTAAGTTCCTCTCTTAATTTTTCAATTTCTTCTGGAAAGTCTCTAAAGGAATCCAAATCGAGATCAAGTGCATTTTTAAAAGTACCTAATCTTACTTCATATTCATTTCTTGTATCAAGAAGTACAATTTCTTCATTATTGTCTAATTTATTGTTAAGTTCTTTTGGTGATATTTTTTGCCCTGTAAATTGAAATGGATTAATTTCTTCTACACCCATAGAAATAATTTCTTTTTTAATTCGGACTAACATCTTACGAAATGGTTGATATTCGTTATACGTTATTTTGATATCAACATCAGAAAATCTCTTATCAGAGTGAATAAAAACTATAAAGTTATCTATGTTTTTTTTGGTCCCCGAAACTGAAAAATTAAGTCCTTTGCTGCTGATTAATACGGTTCCTTTTAGATTTAGATCTGTTGAATATTTTAATATAGTTTCACGAAGAAGTAATTCATCATCAATCGGTGTGAATTTATAGCCAGTTATATTTGCAATGTTCATTTTTGATACCTTAAGTGTAGAAGTTTACTTTCTTTTCCCAGTTCTACCTGTTCTGAAATCTAATCGACCTTTTCTCTTAGCAACATGTTTCTTTTTTCTTTTTTGTCGTCTGCCTTCAGGAATTGAAAAATCTTTCATAAACATATATTAGTTAATTTATTTAGTTTAAATGAAAATAGAAAAGGGAGTCGGCAAACCCCCTTTTCCTAGCAAGTACTAGTGATAGAAACTTGCCAATCACATTTTAGGGCGAGATTCAACTAAACTGATTAAATCTTATATCACTGATACATCTTGTGATATAAGATATTAGAAGGGGGAGTTCTCTGTCTGAACTCCTCTTTCATAAAGTAAGGAGCGGCATGACTATACATTCTAAAATTCCAGGGATAGGACTTGGTACCTACATGATGTCACCAGAAGAAGCAGAAGAAATGACTTATGAGGCAATCAAAATCGGATACAGGCACATTGATACTGCTGAAGTGTATCGAAACGAACAAGGCGTTGCAAAAGGTATTGAAAGGTCGTTGTCAGAGGGATTGGTCACAAGGTCTGATTTATTTATCACGACAAAAGTCTTCCCAGGTAATGAAATGTGGGGTCAAAGTCAAAAGACTTTTGACGATGTAATGGAATCTTTGGATAACAGTCTTAAGAGACTTAAATTAGAATATGTAGATTTATATCTAATTCACTCAGCTCATGCAGATAAAACACGAATTGAACAATGGAAAGCACTTCTTGAACTAAAAAGTAACGATAAGATTGTCTATGCTGGAGTTGCAAACTGGAATATTAAACATCTACAAGAGATTAATGATGCTGATCTTCCATTGCCAGACACAAATCAGATTGAATTACACCCTTGGGCCCAGCAACCAGAACTTGTAAAGTACTTGCAAGACAACAATGTACATATAATTGCTTACAGTAGCCTTGTCCCATTATCTACTTGGAGAAAAAAAGATGGTGAGAATAGTCTCAAGACTCAAGATATGGAAAACGAAGGTAGTTCTGAAGAATCGTTATTTAAAATTTTAGCTAATAAATACAATGTTAAAGAATCTCAAATACTTTTACAGTGGGCTCTTCAGCTGAAATATGCAATATTACCTAAAACAATAAAAATATCAAGACTTCATGAAAACTTTCATTTTTCATTTGTTATCGAAGAAGAAGATATGCTTTTGATCGAAAATGAAAATAAAGGTGGAGGAATTACATGGGAATGGGGAGATCCTTTATTGGTTGAATAAGTCTTTGTTAAAAGAAAATTACAGATCGAATTAATAATCTAATAATTTTATGAAAGTTTTCTTACATTAACCAACCAAATTATTCCCATTGTTAATGACATTAAGAAGATTACTAGTCCAAAATTTTGAGACTCAGATATATTAAAATCACTATTTGAAAAGAAAAGTTTATCAATAATGGTAGATAAGGTTCTTAACACTATACCTGTACCGATTACCGATATAAAAAAACCAGTTATTTTTGATGGAATTTTTTCTTTCAACTAAAGAAATTATATCAAAAATTTATTAATATTGTTTGACTATTACATACCAAGTAAATTATCAATATAATTAATTTATGAAAAACTGGATACAAAGCACACCTAAAGCTGTCCTTCATGACCATCTTGACGGTGGTTTACGTGTAAATACTCTTATTGAATTAGCCGAGTTACAACATTATAAAAATTTACCGTCTACTGACAAATCTGAATTGTTAGCTTGGATCGAACCAAAACCAAACAAATCATTAGCAATCAATTTGGAAGCATGGGATCATACAATCGCTGTTATGCAGGATGCAGATTCGATATATAGGGTAACAATGGAAGCTCTCGAAGATTTAGCAAACGATGGAGTTGTATATGCCGAATTGAGATTTGCTCCACTTGTTCATTGCCAAGATGGGCTTGACCCCAATCAAGTTGTAGATGCAGTACTAAATGGAATAAAAGATGGTACAGAAAAATATAACATATTATCTGGAGCTATATTGTGCGCTATGAGACATTTGAATAATTCACAAAATGTAGTCAAATTATGTATTGAAAACACGGATGTACTTGCCTTCGATCTTGCAGGTCCAGAGGTTGGCTTTTCTGCACTAAATCACCAAGATGCAATAGCAATAGCACATCAAAATAACATAAACATTACTCTCCATGCTGATTGGGAAGTGCCTGAAGGTATACATGAAGTAATTGTAGATCTTAAGTCAAACAGGATAGGGCATGGTTCTCAAATCGTGAACGATTATATGAACACTAATGATGGGTTAAAGTTTAAAAACCCTGCAGCAAAGTTCGTATACGACAACAACATCCCACTTGAATTATGTCCTACGTCAAACATGCAATGTGGATCATGTAAATCAATCTCTGAACATCCCTTCAAAAAACTTTATGATGATGGTTTCAATGTTACGATAAATACAGATAATAGACTTATGAGCAACATAACCATGTCGCAAGAGGTAAATAAACTTGTTGAAACTTTTACTTTCACACAAGAAGAAATATTACAAATTACTAAAAATACTATAGAAGCTGGATTTGTGAATAGTAAAAAAAGAGCTGAATTACTAAGTACTTTTTAATCAATATTCAGACAACAGAATCAAGTGTAATTTCAACCATTGTTTTTAAACCTATTTCACGTTCCTCTGATGACATTTGTAAATTCTTCTCTATTACATCAGATACAGTCGCAACAGCCAAGGCTTTAGCACCAAACTCTGCTGCTACTCCATATAGTCCCGCGGCTTCCATTTCAACAGCTAATATTCCCATTCGTTTCATGATTTCAAATGTTTCTTTTCTAGGATCATAAAAAAGATCACCAGAAAATATATTTCCTACATACACAGTTCTAGACATAGATTGAGCAGTGTTTACAAAATTTTGTACTAGTTCCCATGATGCAGTTGCAGAGAAGTCAGCATTAAAGAATCTTGCTCTATTTACACCTGAATCTGTAGATGCTCCAATCCCTACTACAATATCACCAAGTTCAAGATTTTCAGCTATTGAGCCTGAACTTCCAACTCTTATTAGGGACTCTACTTTATATTCTGTAATTAATTCTTTGGCATATATTGATATTGAGGGGATGCCCATACCTGTACCCATTACTGAAATTCTCTTTCCTTTATATTCACCAGTAAATCCAAGAATATTACGTACGTTTGTTACTTCCTTAGTTTTTTGAAAAAAAGTATCCGCAATAAATTTAGCTCTCAGAGGATCGCCAGGTAGAAGTATTGTTTCAGCGAATGCATTATTTTCTGCATTTATATGTGGGGTTACCATTTCGTAATTCTAACATTAATTATTGCTCTACAAAAGGTAACTTAAGTAGAATTTAGATATGAAATTTTCAAAACAAGAGCAAGCTCTTATGAAGAAAGATAACTCCCTAAAAAAACTAATTATTTCTAATAAACATATTAATGTAATAGAACCTACAGAAAATTATTATGACTCTCTCATTAATTTGGTAATTAGTCAATTTATATCAAGGTCAGCAGCAATATCTATATCTAACAAATTATTACTTATTTTTGATGATACCGTCTTCAAAGAAGAGTTTTTTGAAAACCTAACATATCAACAAATACATATGCTTGGATTAACTAAAAATAAAGCCAAATGTATAAAAGATATTACATACAATTTTATTAATAACGACTTCTCTCAAAAGATTACATCTTTATCTGTCCATGAGTTCAATAGATATTTTTTATCAATCTATGGTTTAGGGCCCTGGACTTTAAATATGTTTAAGTTATTTTCACTTGGAGATGAAGACATATTTTCCTCTAAGGATGCTGCTTTAAGACGTGCTATGGAAGAAAGTGGTATGGTTACTTTAGGATCAGATCATAAAGACTATGATTTGTATGCAAAGAAGTGGAAACCTTTTAGATCTATAGCTTCACTACATCTCTGGCGATCCTTAGATTAATTCTTTCACAATTGCACAAGGATTACATTTCGTGGTATAGTATCTATATGAAAATTAATAACGCAGTGCAAGTGGTGAGTTACATACATATGTAGTGCCTATTTGCAATCGTTTGAAATCCGGGCACTTGCCCGGTTTTTTTATTTTAGGAAGGAAAATAATGAAAGAACAAAAAAACACAAATACGAGTAATAACAATATTAAGAAAACAAAAGCTGATTTGTATGAGAGTTTCTACGATGGAGAATAGTTTTCTTGACACCGAGAAATTACAAAAGGATTGGGACACCAATGGTAGATGGAAAGGAATAACTAGAAACTATACATCTGATGAAGTAATTGGAATAAGGAATTCTGTAGAAATTAAACATACACTCGCTGAAAACGGAGCGAAGAAACTTTTTACTGCTTTAGGTAACAAAGATGAATGGATTTCTGCTCTCGGTGCTTTATCTGGAAATCAGGCTGTACAAATGGTTAAAGCTGGCTTAAAAGCTATCTACCTTAGTGGATGGCAAGTAGCTGCGGACTCAAACCTTGGAGAGACAACCTATCCAGACCAATCCCTTTATCCAAGTAACAGTGCTCCTACTCTTGCGAAAAGAATAAATAATGCTCTTTTAAGAGCCGAACAGGTAGATCGTGTAGAAGGTAATAATGATATTGATTATCTTGTTCCGATAGTAGCTGATGGAGAAGCAGGGTTTGGTGGAACACTAAACGTGTTCGAACTAACCAAAAAATTTATTGAAGGTGGTGCTTCGGCTGTTCATTTTGAAGACCAATTAGCTGCTGAAAAAAAATGTGGCCATATGGGAGGTAAAGTATTAGTGCCAACTAGTCAACATATCAGAACGTTGACATCCGCAAGATTAGCAGCCGACACTTTAGGTGTTCCAACCTTAATAATTGCTAGAACTGATGCTCTTGCAGCAAATCTTATAACAAGTGATATAGATGATTCAGACAGCCATTTTGTATTAGGTGATAGAACTCCAGAAGGATTTTTTAAGATAAAAAATGGGCCAGAGGCAGCAATAAATAGGGGTATTGCTTACGCACCATATTCTGATTTAATTTGGTGTGAAACAGGACAGCCAGATATAGGGTTTGCAAAAGAGTTTGCCGACGCCATTCATGCTAAGTATCCCGATAAACTTTTAGCATATAATTGTTCTCCTTCTTTTAATTGGAAAAAATCATTATCTGATGAGGAAATATCCACATTTCAGGAACAATTAAGTTCATTTGGATATAAATTTCAATTTATAACACTTGCAGGATTTCACGCCTTAAATACTTCAATGTTTGAATTAGCATCTAAGTATAAGGGTGGAAACATGAGTGCCTATGTCGAATTACAGCAAAAAGAGTTTGGCTTAGAAAAAGATGGTTTTACATCTGTGAAACATCAAAGAGAAGTTGGTGCCGGATATTTTGACACTGTTTCTACAATTATTACTGGTGGGGATGCATCGACACTTGCACTTTCTGGATCCACTGAAGAGGAACAATTTTAATGTTCGAAATAAATCACAACCAAAATACAAAAGTACTACTTACTGATGAGTTTCTATCTTTTTTAGAAAAGTTTATCAATAGTTTTGAAGATGAGAGGCAAAAGCTACTCATTAAAAGGCTAGAGACTCAAAACTTTATATCAAATGGTGGAAAATTTACATTTCCAGAAGATTCAACGATCAGAGATGGAGAATGGAAAGTTGTATCACCTCCTGCTGATGTACTCAATAGGAATGTTGAAATTACAGGACCTGTAGATAGAAAAATGATCATTAATGCGTTGAATTCAGGTTCAGACGTTTTTATGGCTGATTTTGAAGACTCTACTTCACCAACGTGGGAAAATATACTCAACGGGCATCTCAATCTAATAGATGCCAATAAGAAATCACTATCCTTTGAAAACAAAGAGAATGGAAAAAAATACGAACTAAACCAAAATTCTGAAACTGCATTATTCGTTAGGCCTCGAGGTTTACATTTAAATGAACAAAATGTTACTTATATGGGTAAGGAAGTTTCTGCTTCACTGTTTGATTTTTGCCTTTATGCATTTCACAATGCAGAAATAAGAATAAAAGATGGTTTAGGTTCATATTTTTACATCGCAAAACTAGAAAACTCCAATGAATCCCAACTTTGGGATAATATTTTTACACTAGCCGAAAAAGAATTAGATTTGCCTGTCAGCACTATAAGAGCAACTGTTTTACTTGAAACAATTTCCGCATCATTTGAGATGGATGAAATTTTATATTCTTTAAAAGATCACTCCCTAGGGATGAATGCAGGTCGTTGGGATTATATTTTCAGCGCTATAAAAAGATATAGGGATGTAAAAAATGTTACTTTTCCAGACAGAGACCAGATCACTATGACTGTACCGTTTATGAAAGCATATACACAACTCCTTGTAGAGAGTATGCACAAACGAGGTGCTCATGCAATTGGAGGTATGGCTGCATTCATACCTGATAGAAAAAACCCGGAAATTACAGAAGCAGCATTTAGCAAGGTTAAAGATGACAAAATTAGAGAAGCAGAGATGGGTTTTGACGGATCATGGGTCGCGCATCCAGATCTAGTTCCGATCTGCAAGGATATTTTTACTGAATATCTTGATGGAAACGACAACCAAATAGAAATGGTCCCTAATTATCAAATTAATTCAGAAATGTTACAAGACTTTAAGATACAAAATAGTACAGTCACAGAACATGGAGTGCGTACAAACATAAAAGTTGGTATTTTGTACATACAGTCCTGGCTTCTTGGCCAAGGTGCCGCAGCTTTGTTTAACTTGATGGAAGATGCTGCAACAGCAGAGATTTCTCGATCACAACTTTGGCAATGGCTACGGAATGATATTATAACTGATCAAGGCATAGCTATCACTAATGACTATGTTGAAAATCTTATCAATGATGAAGTTACAGAGATTATTAAAGAAACTAACAATGAATCAATGTTGTCTGAAGCCATACAACTGTTTAAAGACTTAATCTTTAATGATGACTTTGAAGACTTCTTAACATTATCAGCTTATAAATTTCTTAAATAAGAATAAAAAATAGTAATTATCTACTGGTTCGGTTATTATTTGATTAGGTAATAAGCCTGTTACCTCAAAAAAGAGTTCGAGAAATCGAGCTCTTTTTTACATTTAATAGTATCTATAAATTAACCATTAAAGATTACTGCCTTTAGATTGTTTATATGATAGAAGTTGTACTTGCTCGAATAATACAAGGAGGTCTTTCAGGTATTGGTATGGGATTTCTTTTTTACTGTTACCCCTTTGTGAGACATTTAGTATCTAGAGAATACAGATTTCGTTTCTATCAAACTGAAGACAAAAACTTAGCGTTTAAAAAAGAATGTATTAAATATCTGAAAATTGGACTTACTTATGGATTTATTTATGGTTTCATAATGGGAACAATTATTGGTCCATTTGGACAACGTAATGGTATTTAATTAGTTTTAACCAAATAAAATTCTAACGGATAAGAGTATAGAGACTATTACTAATACTGGTCGAACAACTTTTTCACCATTGGATATTGCAAATCTTGAACCAATATTTGCACCCCCAACTTGAGCAACAGCCATTATTAACCCTAGTTCCCATATGACATATCCCTGTATTGCAAAGATAATAAAAGCAGCAAAATTTGATGCAAAATTTAGAAGCTTGGTAACTGCGGTTGCTTCCATAATTGAAATTCCTTTTATTATTACAAATGCCAGTACAAAAAATGAACCAGTACCTGGTCCAAAAAATCCATCATAAAATCCAATCGAAATAACGATTAAATTAAAAACATAGAGAAATTTTGAATTTGTTGATGTTTTTGAAGGGCCTCTGTTGAGTATAAAAAAGAATGCAGCTGAGATAAGTAATATAGGTATTATCGTCTCTAAAAGTTCATTTGAAATTCTACTTACTAAGAGAGTACCTATTGCAGATCCTACAAATGATAAAATAAAGTAAAACTTCTTTTTGGGGTCGGTAAGTAATCCATTTTTAAAATAATTATAAGTCGATGTAAATGTACCAAAACATGATTGGAACTTATTTGTAGCCAGGGTATTTAATGGATTTATACCTACTAACAACATTGCAGGTGTAGTTAATAATCCGCCTCCTCCTGCTATGGAATCAATGAGTGACGCTAAAAATGCTGCAAAAAATAAGATTATGTAAGTGCTAGTTTCTAAGGAAAATTCCATAGTTATTACTTTAAATAGAATTAAATATTCGGCAAAAAAATTTCAGATTACTTCATTTGGTATAATTATTCATGGATTATTTTGGAGCTATCGATCAAGGTACAACTAGTACTAGATTTATTGTTTACGATGAAGAGCATAAACAAGTTGCACAGCACCAAATAGAAATTAAACAATATTTAAACCAACCTGGATATGTAGAACATAATCCAGAAGAAATCTGGAAGTCAGTTCTCGATTGTGTTAATGGGGTTTCTAAGAATTTTGATATATCATTATTGTCCTCTATAGGAATAACTAACCAAAGAGAAACTACTCTTGCTTGGAGAAAATCTACAGGCGAACATTTACATAATGCAATTGTCTGGCAAGACACTAGAACTCAAGATATATGTGATGAAATTCAAACTTTTCATGAATTAAAAGATGAGTTTGATAGAACGGGATTACCAATAGCTACATATTTTTCTCTTTCTAAAATTATTTGGTTAATTAGAAATGTTGATGAAGTCAAACATGCATTAAGTGAGGATGATCTTTGCTTCGGAACAATTGACTCCTGGTTACTGTTTAAATTAACAGGTAAACATCAAACTGATATTACGAATGCAAGCAGAACACTTTTATACGATTTACATAAATTAGAGTGGAATAAAATAATATTAGAAAGATTTGATATACCTGTAAATACCTTGCCTACAGTTAAACCCTCACTATCTACGTTTGCAAAAGAAAGCTCTCTCTTTGGAACTATTCCTATTACTGCTGTCCTTGGAGATCAGCAAGCATCTTTATTCGGACACAAAGGTTTCAACCAAGGAAGTGTAAAAAATACCTACGGTACGGGATGCTTTATGTTGTGTAATACTGGTGATAAGTTAGTAGTTTCGACTAATGGGCTTTTAACAACAGTTGCATATCAAATTGAAAATCAATCTCCTGTGTTTGCATTAGAGGGTTCAGTAGCCTTTGCTGGTGCTTCTGTTCAGTGGCTTAGGGATAATTTGGGTTTAATAAAAAAAAGTAGCGATGTTGAAAAACTGGCACTAGAAGTCAAAGATAACGGTGATGTATATTTTGTACCAGCTTTTTCTGGACTTTTTTCACCACACTGGGATTCATCTGCAAGGGGTACTGTTGTAGGATTGAGCAGGTACTCTAATAAATCTCATATTGCTCGAGCAGTACTTGAATCTGTCGCCTATCAAACTGATGAACTTTTAAGATCCTTAGAACTTGACGTAGGGGAGAAGGAAAATAAATTATTAGTGGATGGGGGAATGGTTGATAACAATTTACTTATGCAGTTTCAATCTGATATTAGTAGTTTACAAATTCAAGCTCCTGACATCAAAGAAGTAACCGCTTTTGGTGCAGGCTTAGCTTCTTATGTTTATATTAAAAAGACTGAACTAAAGGATATACCTTCTACTAAAAGTTCTCAAAATTGGAATACCAACATGAGTGTTGAATCACGAAATATGTACCTTTCTAAATGGAATAAAGCAATCGAGAAGGCTAAAAATTGGATTTAATAAAAATTTCGACATATTTATATGTAATTTTTTTTATTACTGCTGGATTAAACCATTTTTTGAATCCCGTTTTTTACGACTCACTTGTACCTAAATTTTTACCATTTCCTCGTCAAGTTCACCAATTAACAGGTGTTATAGAAATTATTCTTCCTTTATTTCTACTTACAAAGTACAGATCAGAAGCAGCATTGTTAATGATTATATTTTTAATTGCAATCTACGGCGCAAATTTATATGTTTGGGTTGAAGGGTTGCCATACGGTAATCGTGTATTTACAAACACTCAGCATTTATTTAGATTACTTCTGCAACTTGCATATATAGCTTTCGCATATATTATTTATCGTTATGACTAAATATAATTTTCCACCCAAATTTATTTTTGGAACAGCTGTTGCCTCTTATCAAGTTGAAGGTGGTATTTATAATAATGATTGGACTCACTGGGAGAATAAATCCAAAACAGTATGTAATGAACCCTGTAATGAAGCATGCAAACATTTCGAATTAGTTGATAATGATATAGCGTTATTGAAAGACTTGGGAATTAAAGCGTTTAGATTTTCAATTGAATGGAGTAGAGTTGAGCCACAAAAAGGGAAATATGATCAAATCAGTATCGATCATTATATACAAAAAGCCAATAAATTAATCGATGAGGGCATAATTCCTATTATTACATTTCATCACTTCACAACACCCGAATGGTTGGCACAAGATGGTTATTGGGCAAGCATTAACGCTGCCGATGCCTTTGTTAAATATGTAGAAAGAATGATGAACGAGTTGCCTAAGGAAATAAAATATTTTAATACAATAAACGAGCCTGGTATTTTTAGCATGTTCGGTTACTTCTCTAAAGAGAAATTTCCTCCGGGTATACGTAATGAGGAAATCTTCTTAAAGACATCAGATAACATAATCGACGCACATAAAAGAGCATTAAAAGTAATAAAATCAATCAATAAGTACGCAAAAGTTGGTATGACACATGCCCTTCATGAATGGGATGATAGTGATAAAAGTGTTTTTAATAGATATCTTAAATATCATCTTGAAGATAAGTTTTTCTTTGCATCTGAGGATGATGATTTTATAGGACTACAAACATATTCTATAAAACGAACCAGTCCAAATTTAGTTTATAGGTCTATTGCATGGCTTCTTATTAAGGTGCCGTTATTTAGAAATAAATTATTTCCAATCTTTCTTGATAAATTCTCAGGTAGAAATGATTACGTAGCAGCAAATGCGCGTAAAACTAAAATGGGTTATGAATATCGACCTGAGGCAGTAAAGTACAATCTACACAGAATTCATGATAAATTCCCCGACAAGGACATTTTTATTACTGAAAATGGAATTGCCACCGATGATGACAATGAGAGAATTCAATTTGTAAAAGAAGTACTTAAAGATATATATTCTTATGAAAAAGTAAATGGTCGCGTTATTGGGTACCTCTACTGGTCCTTATTGGATAACTTTGAATGGGATCTTGGGTATGAAATGAATTTTGGTCTGATTGAAGTTAACAAGTCTACTTACGAAAGAATTCCACATCCATCAGCGAAATGGTTTGGCAGTGTATCTGCTACGAATTCATTTACTGATTAATTCCCTATTCTGTAGAATTACACTTATGACATACATTATTGCTGGTGCTACTGGAACAACAGGAAGAGCTATAGCTACTGAGTTAGCACGTACAGATAAAGTCCATCTTATAGGTAGAGATGAGTCAGCTCTTAAAGAGCTAGCTGATAATCTCAATTCCTCATATAGCCTCATTGATATCGAAAACCCTATTCCTGTTAAAGAATTTCAACAAACAGTCGAAATAGATGAGATAAAAGGATTGGTTAACTGCATAGGTTCTATTTACCTAAGGCCTCTCCACGGCTCCACAATTGAAGATTTTAATTCTGTAGTTAATACAAATCTTTTTTCATCATTTTATCTTTTATCCGCTTTCGCTAGAAGAATGAAGAATGGCTCCGCTGTCTTTTTTTCTTCAGTTGCGGCAACGAAAGGTTTATCAAATCATGAACTAATTTCTGCAGCTAAAGCAGGAATAGAGGGTATGGCAAGATCTGCTGCTGCTAGTTATGCTAAAGACAATCTTAGAGTAAATGTTATTGCTCCAAGTATTATGGATACAAATATGTCTGCAAAAATATTAAGTAGTGAGACTGCAGTAGAGATGTCTAAATCAATGCATCCAATTCCTAAAATCGGTGACATTAGTGATATACTTCCTGTTGTGACTTGGTTATTGTCCGGTGAATCAAAATGGGTCACAGGACAAACAATACATGTTGACGGTGGATTCTCAACGGT
>CABXDM010000011.1 GCA_902510965.1 uncultured Candidatus Actinomarina sp. | reverse complement strand
TATCAGTCAAGCTACTATTTTCCAAGAGGATAATTTATGAATAAATGGGAATATGCTGAGTCAATAGAATCAAGTTCTATCGTCAATATTGATAAAAAGTATGGAATTTTTATTGATGGAAAATTCCAATCTGCTACATCTAAAAAATTTATAAAAACAATATCACCTTCAACTGAAGAAGTTTTATCCTCAGTTGCTTTAGGTAATGAAATTGACATTAATTCAGCAGTGGAGTCCGCAAAAGAAGGCCTAAAGGTATGGTCTAAACTTTCCGGAACAGAACGTGCTAAATATCTCTTTAAACTAGCAAGGTTAATTCAAGAAAGATCACGAGAATTTGCAGTCCTAGAATCTTTAGATGGCGGTAAGCCCATTAAGGAATCACGAGACTTTGATTTACCCCAAGTTGCAGCAAATTTTTTCTATTTTGCAGGATGGGCAGATAAGTTAGATTTATCCTGGAATGCTAAAGGATTAAAACCTTATGGGGTTGTTGGTCAAATAATTCCTTGGAATTTTCCCTTGTTAATGCTTTCGTGGAAAGTTGCTCCAGCCTTAGCTACTGGAAATGTAGTAATTCTTAAACCAGCAGAAAGTACTCCATTAACTGCGATACTTTTTGCTGAACTATGTCAAGAAGTAGGACTTCCGCCAGGTGTATTTAATTTAGTAACTGGTGATGGTACTACTGGTGCTGCATTGGTTAAACATCCTGATATTTCTAAAATTGCATTCACTGGATCAACTGGTGTAGGTAAGTATATTCAAAAAGAGACAGCAGATAGAGATATTGGACTTACTTTAGAATTGGGCGGGAAAGCCGCCAATATTGTTTTTAATGATGCTGCTATTGACCAAGCTGTAGAGGGTGTAGTTAATGGAATATTTTTCAACCAAGGTCATGTTTGTTGTGCGGGATCAAGACTTGTACTACAGGAGGATATCCATGATGAATTCGTTGCTAAATTAGAAAAAAGGATGCAGTCTCTTAGAGTGGGCAACCCATTGGATAAAAATACAGACATAGGTGCAATTAATTCAAAAGAACAACTCGATAAGATTACAAACTTAGTTAATGAAGGAGTTGAAGAGGGAGGGAGCATTTTTCAAACTGATTGCGAATTACCACAAAATGGTTTTTGGTTTAAACCAACCTTATTTACGAATGCTCAGCCTTCATATAGAATTTCACGAGAAGAGATATTCGGACCTGTGCTTACTACTTTAACCTTCAGAACCCCAGAAGAGGCAATAGAGATATCAAATAATACAGAATACGGACTTTCTGCTGGAATATGGACAGAAAAAGGTTCAAAAATACTTTGGGCAGCAGATCGGCTCCAAGCAGGTGTTATATGGGCAAATACATTTAACAAATTTGATCCATCCTCTCCATTTGGGGGATATAAAGAATCAGGTTTCGGAAGAGAGGGTGGTCGACAAGGACTACTTTCTTATCTAAAGGTTCAATCATGAATGAAATAAAAAAAACTTATAAGAATTATGTTGGTGGGAAGTATGTTCGTTCTGAATCAGGAAAAACTTTTCGAATAGAGCTTAAAAATGATTTTTATGAAGTTCCACTTACCTCAAGAAAAGATATCAGAGATGCTGTTGTAGCTGCAAAGAAGGGTTACAACGATTGGCAAAATCTTTCTCCTTATAATAAAACACAGGTTCTTTATAGGCTTTCAGAAATGCTAGAAGGTAACTTTGAAACCTATCAACAATTACTACAGGATGCAGGACTAACTAAAGCAAAAGCAAGTGAAGATATTCATAATGCCATAGATTCAATAATTTGGTATGCAGGAATAGCTGATAAGTGGGAACAGATGACTGGTAATCTTAATCCTGTAGCTGGTGATTTCTTTAATATTTCCCACCAAGAGTCATTAGGAGTAGTCTTCACACTCAATTCAAGCAAACAATCACTAAATAGTTTGTTATTAAATATGTTACCTGCATTGACAGTTGGATGTTCTGTAATCAGCTTCAATGAAGAAAACTCTGTCATTGCACTTAAGCTTGCAGAAGATATCAATAATTCCGACCTACCCGGTGGTGCTTTAAACATAATGTCCGGAAAATTTGAATTATTGATTGATGATGTAAGTAATCATGTTGAGATTACAGCTATGGCTATATATGAAGATATAAATAATGAACAAAAAACAATTATTAAAGAGAATGCATCAAAATCATTAAAACGAATCTATATAAACCCACCGACTATGGGTTTGGAAGCGTTATTTCCATTTATTGAAACTAAAACTGTCTGGCATCCTAAAGGACGATAGTCTTAAATTTACTAATATTATGTAAAACTTAATTAATGTTAAAATCTTTTCATGTCTGAAACAACCTGGGGAGATTTACCCATACCAAATATCTATAAAGAATTAAAAGGTGAATTCGTAAATTTCGATAAAGAAGGGGAATACCTTAAGTGTAAATACCCTATACAAGATAAATACTTTAACCCCATGAATACGACCCTAGGAGGCATTATTGACTCTTTTATGGACTGCACAATGGGACCACTAAGTTTCCTTCTAGGCGAGTTGGTAGTAACTAAAACATTCACTGCTAAATACATTAGGCCAGTAAATAATAGTACAAAATTTGTTCATGTAAAAGCATGGAGGGATTCAATTAGCGAAAAAGGCTCAACATACAAAGCAGAATTATATCTAGATGACAAGAAAATTGCTGCAGTTGCAGAAGGATTGTTTGTTAAACCAAAAAACTAGTCGTTAGTTTTAGTAAATAAATAAGCAGATAAGATAATTACAGTTATTCCAGATATTTGAGATAAAGAAGTTGTTTCTTGTAAAAATATATAGCCAAATATAACAGAAAATATAGGAATGATGTACACAGTAATCGAACCAAAAATAGCTCCCACGTCATCTATTAGTTTGTAAAAAGATAGAAATGCTACTCCACTTCCGCCAATGCCTAATAATAAAATAGATGGCAATGAGCCAGTTAATGTTGGTAGAAAATAAACACTATTAAAACTAAATAATATAAAAGAAAAAAGTGAAGCGTATCTGAGAGCCATTCTCAATGTATTCAATGCGCCGTAGGACTTAATAAGCGGTTGGACAAAATTTGCAGCAAATCCATAACTTATGGAAGCTAATAAAGCTAAGGTAAATCCTTTGCTTAATTCGAGGTTGGCGGTCTGGAATCCAAAGGTAAGGATATAAATACCAACGAAACCAGTAAATAGATAGACTTTTTTAATATTTGAAATCTTTTGTTTGAAAAATATAACTGCAAACATACTAATAAAAATTGGGGTGGAGCCATTTACTAAACCTGCCAAACTTGAGGTAATAGTCTTTTCAGACTCGGCAAATAAATAAAACGGAAGTGACATCCATAACATACCAACAATTGCTGTATAAAAATGATCCGTAGAGGTAATTTTTATTTTTTTAATACGTAATGAGTTTATAAAAATCATTCCTATAAATATTCGATAGAAAGAAATCTGAAATGGGTCTAGTTCACCAAGAGCAATCTTCATAAGAAGAAATGACGAACCCCACAAGCTTGAAGTTAAAAGTATTTGAAGATAATTTTTAAGTAACATCCTGGATAAGCATAACTTATTAAGACATATAGACGTAAGCTAAAAATAATGAAAGTTTATATTTCTTGATCAGTAACTAGAAATGTTTGATTTCTTTCATTAATGAGTTTGTTAGCAGAGGTATCTCCATTATCCATAATTGTTTGGAGTACTTCTTTTTTGTTAGAACCTGTTACTAATAAGTAAACATTTTTAGCCTCTTGTAGTAATTTAAATGTGGCTGTAACTCTCCACTTTGACAAAACATTGACTTCATTTGAGACGTAAATATTATCTGAATCATTAATTGCATCTGATTCAGGAAACAAGGATGCGATATGCCCGTCTTCTCCAACACCTAAAATTACTGTGTCAAAAGTATTGATATTATTTGTTATTTTAGCTGAATATTTTTTTGCATCTTCATCAGCAGATATACCTGAATATTCTACTTCTAGTATTTTTGCACCACTGTCAGAAAAGATTGAATTAACAAGTTTTTGATTTGAACTTTCGTCATCTTGCGGAACCCATCTCTCATCAACTGTCCAAAAGATAATCCTCGAAAAATCTTTTATATCATTCCTGAGTAAGGAGTAGGTAATTTTTGGTGTATTTCCACCTGACAAGCCAATAGAAAAGTTGTCTTCTGTACTCTTGTTAATTTCAGTTATTAGTAAATTTGAGAGGCAGGAAGATGCCTCAAGATGATTATTAGCTTTATATACAATTAATGATTCTGACATAAATTTATTGTTACACTTAAATCTTTAAGTAGTATCAATGATAGTGGAAAAACATATAGTAATTGAAGGTAATCATCAATTAAATGGTGATATCAAAATCAAAGGTGCAAAAAATGCCGTCTTAAAACAGATGGTATTACCTCTTCTTGCCTCTGGGAAATATGAAATAAGCAATGTACCAAACATTACTGATGTAACTTACATGAGAGAAGTTCTAAGTTATTTAGGGATTAAGTCTTCATTTGAAGATAGCACTCTAATAATAGATTCCCCAGAAGATATTGGAATTGAGACACCATATGAACTCGTACAAAAAATGAGGGCATCAATTGTTATATTGGGACCTCTACTAGCACGTAAAGGCAAAGCTATGATAGCTTTCCCTGGCGGAGATCAACTTGGACCAAGACCTGTACAAATGCATCTTGACGCTCTTGAAAAAATGGGAGCCAATTTTCATCTTGAGCATGGTGTATTAATTGGTGAAACAGATGGACTTAAGGGTGTAGAAATTAATTTACCATATGCATCAGTAGGTGCAACGGAAAACACACTTTTAGCAGCTGTTCTTGCTGAGGGTAAGACTGTAATTGAAAATGCCGCCAGAGAACCAGAAATAGTTGATATTGTAAAAATGTTAAAAAATATGGGTGCTCAGATTAGCGGTGAAGGCACAAGTGAAATTACAATTGAAGGTGTACCCTCCTTAAATCCCACAAACCATGATGTTGTAGGGGATAGAGTTGTAGCAGGTACATTTATTGCTGCTATAGCTTCTACTAATGGATCGGGTTCTATTATTGGGATAAATGCGAGCACTTTACCTATGGAAATCAAAAAATTTCAGGAAATAGGTATCAATATAAATATTGATGACAATTCTCTAACTATTGAATCCACAAATAAGTACAGCGCAATTGAATTGTCAACATTACCATTTCCTGGTGTCGCAACCGACTTACAGCCAATATTTGGTGCAGCATTGTTGAAAGCTGAAGGAACATCAATTATAACCGAGAATGTTTACGATCAACGCTTCCAATGGATTCCAGAAGTTCAAAGGATGGGTTCCAATATTCAAACTGGTTGGCAGCATGCAATGATAAAGGGCGTTAAAAGTCTTTCAGGTGCACCAGTAAATTCAACCGATATAAGAACTGGGGCAAGTTTAATTGTTGCTGCTCTCCAAGCCGAAGGAGAATCCCAAATCACTGGGGTAGATCATATAGATCGGGGATATGAAGATATTGTTTCATCATTAGACTCGATTGGCGCAGTTATAGAATATAATTAGATTATGGAAAACCAAGACAATATAAATTTTCCTTCTCCGAAGAATAGAGAAGAGCAAGTAGACATTGATCTCGATATTTTGAATGAGACAATTGAGTACATACGTCCAGCTGTTCAAGCTGATGGCGGAGATATTAAATTAGCTTCAGTAGATAATGGTGTTGTAAATATTGAGATGCTTGGTGCATGTGTTGGTTGCCCTCTATCAATAGCAACTCTAAAAAGTGGAATTGAAAGAATTCTTAAAGAAAAAGTACCCGGCGTTGAGGAAGTTATTGCTTCTTAGGTATTTGTCGTTCCTACAAGACTTGTATATAAATTCAATCCGAAAAGTAGATTATTCTCAATTAATGGCTCAAGAATATATCGAACATTATTTTTAGTTACACTACCAGCTAATTGTTTAGGATTGGACAGTTCTTCATATAATCCGAGATTGTTAAGTATATTTTCTCTATCCTCTTTTTCTAATTTTTCATCTGAAAGTGCGATAACGATTAAGAAAAAAAGTTTTGACTGTTGAGAATTAATTTCATCTTTTGATGTAGGTGCAAAAAACTCAATTTGTGTAACGGTATTATTTTCTTTATCAATTTTTAAATTGATTACAAAAACAGTTTGAGGATTTTCAAGATTTCCAAATTCATAATATAACGTATCTTTATCAAGACTGGTCCATTTAACTTCGTCAGGATTCATAGAAAAGAAGTCGTTAGTTTGTTCATCTTCTGAAATAGAAGAAACTAATTTATTCCAGTTAGAAACAAATATCTCTGAAGTTTTGCCCAAGCCCTTCGAGATAATAAGTTCACCCTGGTCATTGTTAACTGTGTTTTCTTCGGTTGATGTTTCTTCCGAACTACAACCTATAAAAATCAATAAAACTAGTGATAAAAAGGTTATTTTATTTTTCATTTTCAAATAAATCCCTCAACCCTTTTAGGTTATTTTTCCAGATTATTTTTAAAACAGGTGCCCCAAAAAATTCTCCTATTGGTCCAGCCAAATATATTGGAAATTTTAATGTTTCTTTCCAGGTGAATTTTGTCTGCTCACCACTTAGTTCCTCTAATGTAAACTTACCTTTTCCAGTGACAATACCAACATGATCGACTCCTATTGATTTTTTATCAACCCACTCAGTAACAGTCATATAGTCAAATAATTTAATTGGACCTACCTTTGTCAATACTTTCATTTTGGTACCTAGTCCTTGTGTTTTTTCATCTAAAAACTCAATGTTTACAGCATCTTTCATCCAGTTTGTATGATTTTTAAGGATAGATACTTCACTCCAGACGTCATTAAGCGATTTATCTATAATTGTTGATACGCTAATTGTTTTACTCATTGTCTGTTAAACAATATTACTTCATAAGTAGAATAAATAAATATGAAAAAAAATGAATATCTTTATTTAGACCATGCTGCCACTACTCCTATGAGAGATGTTGCATTTGAAGCATATAAAAAAACCGAGATAGAGGCCTTTGCGAACTCAGCAGGGGGACATGCACTTTCAAGAAAAGCTAAAAATATTCTTGAAGATTCACGTGATAATATTGCAGGTCATTTCGGTGCAGCTCCAAAAGAGATAACATTTACAAGTGGAGGTACCGAAGCTGATAATTGGATAATTAAAATGCCGTTTATCAACAATAAAAATAAAAGTGCAGAATTAGTTACTTCTGAAATTGAGCACGAGGCTGTTCTTGCTTCTGCGGAATGGGTTGAGTCTCTAGGGTATAAAGTAAATTTAGTACCCTGTGACAGCAGAGGTGTAATTGATACTAAAGATGTTTTAGAAGCTGTAAACTCAAACACAGAAATTGTATCAATAATGTTAGCTAATAATGAGACAGGAATAATACAACCAGTCAAAGAAATAGCACAAGGCTTAAAAGCTTTAAATTCAAAACCAATATTTCATTCGGATGTTGTTCAAGCGGTTGCTACTACTAAATTAGACTTTCACAACTTAGGTATTCAAAGTGCCGCTATATCTGGTCACAAAATTGGAGGACCAAAAGGAATAGGAATTATGTTTTTAAGTTCTGAAGTAAAACTTCCTAGTTTTCTTCATGGAGGCAAGCAGGAACTTGAAAGAAGAGCAGGTACTGTGAACGTTTCAGGTGTAGCCAGTTTATCAGCTGCACTAGATGAGCAGCAAAAAAATATGATTTCTCAAAATCACAAAATACAAAATGAACGCAAAGAATTTGAAGAAATCCTTAAGAATTCACAAGATATTATTGTCTTAGGTGATGATGTTGATCGATTAGAACATATTTCAAATATTCAATTTAAAGGCATCAACTCTGAGACTCTAATGGTTTCTCTTGATCTTCAGGGGTTAGGCGTTTCCAGAGGCTCTGCTTGTGCTAGCGGTGCTCAGAAACCCTCACATGTGCTTCAAGCAATGAAAATATCTAGTGATGTTATTAATAGTCATTTAAGATTCAGTTTTGGTTGGAATAGTAAAAAGGGAGATGGTATCCACGCTGCTGAGGTAGTTATGGCTTCAATAGAGGGTATGAAATGAGAGTCTTAGTCGCTATGAGTGGAGGAGTGGATTCATCTGTAGTTGCTGGACTCCTTAAGTCTCAGGGCCATGAAGTGATTGGTGTCACTATGAAATTATGGGAGGGACCTAATGGGGAAATGCCCGAAACAGGATGCTGTACAGCTTCAGATAGTGAAGATGCTCGAAAAGTTGCCTCTAAGCTTGATATTCCTTATTATGTTTTAGACTACACGGAATCATTTTCTGAAAAAGTCGTAGATAACTTCATTGACATGTATGCAAGGGGTTTGACACCTAATCCATGTGTTGAATGCAATAGATCAGTAAAATTTGATCACTTTTTAAAACAGGCTAAAAAACTAAATTGCGACAAAGTCGCCACCGGACATTACGCAAAAGTAGTTGAAAAAGATAAAACCTTTGAACTTCACAAGGCTGATTATCTTGATAAAGATCAGTCTTATGTACTACATATGCTTACTTCATCGACACTTGAACACGTCATGTTCCCACTTGGAACGATATCTAAACCTGAAGTAAGGCAAATAGCTGCTGATTTAGGATTAAAAACTGCATTTAAGAAAGATAGTCAAGATATTTGTTTTGTAGGAAAAAAGAATTACAGAAATTTTGTAGATAAAAGAATTGATATTTCTACTTCAGGCGAAATTGTTAATAGTGATGGTTCGACTATGGGTCAGCACAGCGGTGTTCATGAGTTTACTGTTGGTCAACGAAAAGGGATTCCAGGAGGACAAGGTGCTCCAAAATATGTTACAAAAATAGATGTACGAAATAAAAAAGTATTTGTAGGTGATAAGAAAGATTTGTTAACAGCTAGCTTTTATCTTGAAGATGTTTCCTTCGTGAATGATATAGTAAATGATAACCTCACAATCCAAACTAGATATAATTCTGAAGATTTACCTTGTACGATAAAAATGGTCTCAGAACATTCTCTTGAAGTAACTCTATTGGAACCAACATATGGAGTAGCCCCTGGTCAGTTTGGTGTTTTATATACCGGCACAAAACTTATTGGCGGAGGAAGAATTACTTCAAAGCTCAATGAGGCATTAACGGTATGAATGGTAAGGATGTAGATAAAGTTATTGAAGAGCTATCACAAGCTGAACATGCATATTATGTACTGAATAAACCAATCATGTCTGATGGTGAATACGATAAATTATTTAATGAACTAAAGCAATATGAAATTATGCATCCAAGTGAGATAAAAGAGTATTCACCCACCCAGAGAGTTACGGGAACACCAGATAATGCTTTTGACCAAATTGAGCATCGACAGAGAATGTATAGTTTAGATAACGCAGAAGGCATTAATGATATTACAAAATGGTTTGAAAGACTCAAAAAAATAACTGACAAAGAACTCTATCCAATTTCACTTGAACCAAAAATAGATGGTCTAGCAATTTCCATTACCTATAAAGACGGAATTCTTCAGCAAGGGCTTACACGTGGTGATGGAGTCATTGGAGAAGATGTTACACACAACGTAAAGACCATCATGAACTTGCCATTACGATTAAACACACTTACTAAGGGTGAAATTGAAATCAGAGGCGAAATATACATGCCAACAGAAAGTTTTAATGCGCTAAATAAAAAAAGAAAAAAGGATGAGGAATTACTCAAACGTCTTAAATCTTTAAAAAACCCAACTACAGATGACAAGTCATTAATGGCAAAAATCAGAAGTGAGGGAGGCTCAGCTTTTATTAATTCAAGGAATGCTGCGGCAGGATCATTAAGACAAAAAGATTCGTCTATTACTTCTAAAAGAGATATCAGGTTATTGGCCTATCAGTTAATCGATCACACGAATCAGGATGCATTTTCATCACATGAAGAGCAGACTAACCTATTAAAAAAGTATGGATTTGAGACCAACTCAGTGTATTTAACTAATTCCATTAAAGATATCCAAAGTACATTGCAAAAAATTGAAAATAAACGGAATAATTATGCTTATCAAATAGACGGAGTTGTTATGAAAGTTAATTCAACAGCTATACAAGATGAATTAGGATTTACTGCAAAGTCTCCACGCTGGGCTGTTGCTTTTAAGTTTCAAGCAGAGGAGCAAACAACAAAGCTTTTAGATATCAAGCTGCAAACAGGTCGAACAGGTGCCATAACTCCAGTTGCTGTTTTAGAACCTGTCAATGTAGGTGGAGCTCTTGTATCCTTTGCATCTCTGCATAATCCTGATGAGATAAGTAGAAAGGATTTAAGGATTAATGATCATGTAGTAGTTCGTAGAGCTGGGGATGTTATACCTGAGGTTGTTAGTTCATTAGACAAAAGAAGAGATGGATCACAAACCAAATGGAATATGCCTTCTACTTGTCCATGTGGAGATTTTAAAATTAATTTTATACAAGATGAGAAAGTTCCACGATGTAGTGGGGGAACTTCTTGTAAGATTGCTAAAAAAGAATCGATTATATTTTTTGCCTCTAGAACAGGTCTTGAAATAGATGGAATGGGTAAAGAAACTATCGAGTCTTTATTAACATTCGATTTAATTAAAGAAGTTGAAGATATTTTCAGTCTCAAATATGAAGATCTCATAAAGTTACCTCAGTGGGAAGATAAAAAAGCATCAAACTTAATTACATCTATTGAAAAATCAATTAAATCACCCCCATCAAGACTGCTAACAGCTCTAGGTATTCGCTTTATTGGTAAAAGAACTGCTAATTTGCTAATTCAAAACTTCGGCTCAATTGATAAAATTTTAGAGGCTAACTCTGAAGATTTAGAAAAGATACACGGAATTTCAGTGAGTGTTATTAATTCCTTAAATGAATGGAAATTAGTTGAAAAAAACCTACTTACACTTAGTACCCTTCAAGAAAAGGGATTTAATTTTGAGGAGATTAATACCGTTATTGATAGTGAGCTCAGTGGAAAAACTTTCGTTATAACTGGAACACTCCAAAATTCAAACAGACAAGACTTTATAAATTTAATTGAAAAAAATGGAGGATCTGTAACAACATCAATATCAAAAAATACAGATTTTCTTATTTCAGGTAGTAATCCAGGTTCAAAGTACAAGAAGGCCGTCGAGCTTAAGGTAGAAATTTTATCTGAAAATGAGTTACTAGATTTAATTATCTAGTTATTAATATAAAACTTCCAAGAAAATTCACCGACATCAGGTAGCCCAACAACCTTACTCCATGTGATTCGGATGTTCTGTTCTCCAGGATTCCAGCTTTCAAAAGTTTTATTTGGTCCAGGTTTCCATATGAACACACCGGTAGCTTCAACATTCATTATTTCAGATGAAGGGATTATGTAATTATTTACAATTAACACAATTTCATAATCAACTGGTAAGTTAATTTCTATTGAAGTTTGTTGTGGAACTTGATAGTTTGGTAAAGGAGAAACCCCCTCTATTACTGAGGGAAGGTCAACAGTTTCATCATTATCTTGATAAAAGTTCACCCCTATAAAGACAGTAAGCATTAATAACAAAGTCAAAGAAAGAAAAATAAGTCTATAAGTGTTCTTTTTCATACACTAAAATATTATCTAATAACTAAAAAGAGACCAATACAAATTATGGAAAATTTTAAGGATAAAATCGAAGAAATAGACATCAATAATGTAACGGCAACTGATGTCACAGTAATTGAGAATGTAGTTCAACTATTAGATAATGGAAAAATTAGAGTTGCAGAACCTATTGAAAATGACTGGGTTGTTAATGAATGGGTCAAAACTGCGATTCTATATTACTTCTCAGTTAAAAACTTAGAAATTATTGAATCTGGTGAACTGGAATATTATGACAAGATTACACCTAAAAAAAATTATGAAGAATTAAAGATTAGGGTAGTTCCACCTGGCGTTGTTCGGTACGGAGGTTTTTGTGAACCTGGAGTTGTTGTCATGCCAGGTTTTGTAAATATAGGTGCTTATGTTGGTTCTGGGACAATGGTTGACACATGGGCAACTGTTGGATCGTGTGCTCAAATTGGTAGAAATGTACATTTGTCTGGAGGAGTTGGAATTGGAGGAGTACTAGAGCCACCAAGTGCAATGCCAGTAATCATTGAAGATGGTGCTTTTATCGGTTCTAGGTCAATCATTGTAGAGGGAGTCAAAATTGAAAAAGGTGCTGTTATTGGTGCAAATGTAACCATTACAGGTACAACTCCAATTATTGACGTGACTGGTGAGGAACCAAAAGAATACAAAGGACTGGTACCTGAGAACTCAGTGGTAATACCAGGAACACGACCTAAAGTATTTCCAAGTGGAGAATTTAATACTCCATGTGCTTTAATAATCGGGAAACGAAAAGAATCAACAAATCAGAAAACATCACTCAATGATGCTTTAAGGACCTTTGGAGTTCAAGTTTGAAATTAGATAAATTAACAGAAGAGTTAATTGCTATAAAATCTGTAACTGGTGATGAGAATAAAATACTAGATTTCATAGAGAACTATTTAATAAATTCAGAATTTTCAGGGGAAATCATTAGAAATAATGGAGGAATAATAGCTCATTATCCATCTTCAGATTCTAACATTGCACTCGTTGGACACGTAGATACCGTACCATTTGATCCAACCCAGGTAGTGATTGAAGACACCTCAAAGGTCTACGGAAGAGGCTCCGTTGACATGAAAGCTGGAATTGCCGTTATGTTACAAGTCCTAACGAGTAATTTTGAGAACATTGTTGCTGTTTTTTATACAGCTGAAGAAGGACCAATGGTAAATAATGGACTTGAATTATTAATGCCAATCTTAAAAAGTGATTTCAGTTTAGAATTTGCCATAATACTAGAGCCAACAAATGGAGAAGTTCAACTAGGCTGTCTCGGATCTGTAAATGCTGATCTTCAGATTGATGGAAAATCATCTCATTCAGCAAGACCATGGATGGGCGAGAATCCGATATTGAAATTGTCAGAAGTAATTGGATTTATTAATGAAAACCAAATAGAAGAGCATACTATTGATGGTTTACTTTTTAAACAAATCATTACAGTTACGACTATATCAGGTGGTTCAGCCAACAATGTTATTCCTTCACATGTGAACTTAAATATAAATTTTAGGTTTTTGCCAACACAAAACGAAGCCGAGGCTTCAAAGCTTTTAGCTGATACATTTACAAAATATGGAACTATCAAAATAAAAAATTCTTCAAACGGGGCACTACCTAATCTTGAATCTCAAAAGGTTAAAGATTTCATAAAAATTACAGGTGCTGATGTTACGCCAAAACAAGCTTGGACTGATATAGCAAGATTTTCACAGGAAAATATACCAGCTGTAAATTATGGACCAGGGGATCCTCTACTTGCCCATTCTCCAGATGAATTTGTTAATACGAGTCAAATAGTAGAATCATATGAGTCAATCGTGAGGTACTTAAAAGGGTTTTGAAATGGCAGACAAAATAGACATAAAAAATGTTGCTAAATTGGCATCAATCAAACTAAATCAGGAAGAAGAAGATAGATTAAAGAATGACCTTTCTATGATCATCGAACATTTTGACGCATTAAGCAAAATGGATTTACCAGATGATAAAATCAGCATTCATCCACTTGGTATGTCATTAAATCTAGCTGAAGATATTGCTTCTAAATCACTTACTCATAAAGAAGCTTTAAGCAATGCGCCTGAATCCAAAGATGGTCAATTTGTTGTCCCACCTTCATTGGATTAATAATGAGTAACTATAAACTTCCAATTTCTAAAATAAATCAATTATTTAAAAATAAAGAACTTAAACCTTCCGAACTTTATGCTGAAACCTTTGAACGAGCTGCTATCACCGAATCTATTATTCATGGTCACTTAGAACTGTTTCAAGAAGAAAATCTTAAAAAAGCGCTTAATTCAGATAAGCGTTACGAAAAAGGTAAAAATTTAGGAACACTTGACGGCATTCCAATTGCAATAAAGGATAATATTAACATTTCAGGCTATGCAACTACTTGTTCATCAAAAATGTTATCAAATTATATTTCTCCATATGATGCAACAGTAATCACAAGACTAAAAAATGAGGGTGCATTATTTACAGGAAAGACTAATTTAGATGAATTCGCTATGGGTTCTTCCACCGAAAATTCAGCTTTTGGTCCAACAAAAAACCCTTGGGACAGTTCAAGAGTACCGGGTGGATCCTCAGGAGGTTCTGCTGCAGTAGTATCAGCTGGATCGGCTATTGCATCTCTAGGTAGTGATACTGGAGGCTCTATTAGGCAACCTGCATCATTTTGTGGAGTTGTTGGATTTAAACCAACTTATGGAACAGTTTCACGATTTGGATTGGTTGCATTTGCATCATCTTTAGATCAAATAGGCCCAATAACAAATCATGTTGAAGATGCAAGATTAATCTTTAATTCTATGAAAGGTCACGATCCACGTGATGCAACTTCGTTAATAGAAAGTAAAGCTAAACAACCAAAATTAAAAAATGCAAAAATAGGCATTATTAAAGAGCTTATGGAAGACGGTATATCTGAAGATGCCAAAAAAGAAGTTCACAAGGTTGCTAAATTGCTGGAGGCAGAAGGTCACGAAATTATTGAAGTTTCTCTCCCTTTGACGAAAATGTCTATCAGTATTTATTATCTCATTGCTCCTGCTGAGTGTTCTGCAAATCTTTCTAGATTTGATGGCGTAAGATATGGAAATAGAGTTTCAGGCAGCACAAGTTCAGAGATGATGGAGCTTACTCGTGCTAATGGTTTTGGACCAGAAGTTAAAAAGAGAATACTTTTAGGAACATACGCGCTTTCTGCAGGATATTATGATGCCTATTACGGCCAGGCATTGAAAGCTAGAGCAATGATGAAAAAAGAATTCACAGATATTTATGAAGATGTTGATTATCTAATTTCTCCAACTACTCCTTCAGATCCATTTAAGTTTGGAGAAAAATCTGATAACCAACTAGAGATGTATATGTCAGACTTATGCACAATACCGGCTAACTTAGTAGGCATGCCAGCAATTAGTATCCCAACTGGCCTATCTTCACAGGGACTTCCTCTATCTGTTCAAATAATGAGTCCTTCAAATACTGATAATACATTATTAGATTTTTCTGAATCTCTTGAATCATTAGTAGCGTTTACGGAAGAACCAGTAATTAATGGAGTTGTTTCTTGAATATTATCCCAACTATCGGAATGGAAACCCACGTGGAGTTAAAAACAAACTCTAAAATGTTTTGCAGGTGTCATGTTCTTGATACAGAATCACCAAATGAAAGTTTATGTCCAACTTGTTTAGGATTACCAGGTTCTTTACCTGTCCCAAACAAAAAAGCTATTGAATTTATAACCCTTTTAGCATTAAGTACTAATTGCAGTATCACCAATGATGGAATGTTTCACAGAAAAAACTACTTTTATCCAGACTTACCTAAAAACTATCAAATTTCACAATTTGACCTACCTGTTGGCACAGAAGGTTCTCTAGAAATTGTTGTAGATGGTGAATTTGGAACTGTGGAAATTGAACGTGTACACATGGAAGAAGACACGGGCAAAAGTACACATATTGGTTCAGGACGAATAGATTCTGCTACTAGTACACATCTTGATTTCAATAGAGCAGGCATACCACTAGTTGAAGTTGTGACAAAACCATTGATTAAATCTTCCAAAGAAGCAGTTGCTTATATCGAGGAACTTCGTCAACTAGTAATCGATTTGGACATATCAGAAGGAAAGTTAGAAAAAGGCAACTTAAGGTTTGATGCAAATATATCTGTTGCACATGAAGGGGATAAAGAGTTGGGGACAAAAGTTGAAATAAAAAATATGAACTCTCTTAAATCTCTAGAGAAAGCAATAGAATATGAAATATCACGACAAACAAAGATGCTAATTGCTGAAGAAAATATTATTCAAGAAACTAGGCACTGGGATGAGAAAAAAGAAGTAACAAGTTCAATGAGATCTAAAGAGGGAAGTGCGGACTATAGATATTTTTCAGATCCAGATATTCCAAATATGATCTTAAGTAATGACTTTGTAAATGAGATTAAAAAAATAATTCCAGAATTGCCCTCACAAAAGAGAAAAATGTTTATCGAGACTGGTTTAAGTATAGAAGATGCCAACAATCTTGGAAAAAATAAAAATTGGATAGGTGATCTATACAGGAGTATTACAAAGATAACAGGTGATTCTAAATCTTCATTTAACTGGGTAACTGGAGAGCTTCAGGGCCAATTAAGAAAATTAGAAATAAAGGACCTTCCTAATTGGGTAACGCCAAAAAATCTTAGTGAAATAATACTGCTCGTCAAAGAAGATAAAATCTCCTTCACTTCTGGTAAAGAAATACTTGCAAACTTAATAGAACAAGAGATAGTTCCTGAAGAATTTGCTTCCGAAAATAATCTTATTCAAGAAAACAATATAGAAGAAATAAGCAAAATTGTAGAGGAAGTCATTGAAAACAATTCAGAAGTTTTAGAACGTATTGCAAATGGAGAAGAAAAGTTGATAGGGTTTTTAGTTGGTCAGATTATAAAAATTTCAAAAGGTCAAGTTAATCCGTCAGTTGCAAAAGAACTATTACTTAAAGAGATAAGTTCATAATCTGATTAACTATTATTGCTCCAAGCAAACCGAAACCCCCAGCAGCTAAATCATCATAGAGAACACCTTTTTTCCCTGGGATTTCTTCCATTTGAGCAACAATTTTTGGTGTTTTTAAAATATCTGAAGCCCTAAATATTATAAATCCTGTCAAAAGAGGTAATAATTCTGAGGGTGAAGCTAAAGAAGCAAAACTCATTCCTACTATTTCATCTAGAGTTATCCAACTAGGATCATTTGAAGCAGAAATATCATCCACGGACATAAAGTAAATAATTGTTAAAGAAATAAAAATTATTAACAACCAAATAATTTCTAACTGTAAAAAGTAAATTATTCCAACGAAAACTAATGATGCAAAAGAACCTCCGCCTTTTTTTTCTCCAAAAAAAGTTCTCCACAAGATTCCAGCACCAAATCCTGATGCTATAAAAGTTTTCATATTTGAATAATAGTATTTTTTATGGCTTCATTGAATAAAAGGTGTAGTATTTGTATTTAATAATGAAAAAATCAGAATTTATTTGGCTAGATGGTGAACTTGTTGAGTGGGATAATGCAAATGTTAGTGTTATGACACACACTCTACATTACGGTACAGGCGTTTTTGAAGGAATGAGAGCTAGAGAAACTGAAAAAGGTACTTCAGTACAATTCTTAGATGACCATGTTGATCGACTATACAGATCGGCAGAAGCTTATAATCTAGAAATACCTTTCAATAAAAATGTTATATCTAATGCAATTAAAGAAATAGTGAAAGTCAATAAGCTTAAGTCTGCATACATTAGACCATTAGTTTTCTTTGGTGACGGAGAAATGGGGTTGCTTCCACAAGACATACCTGTAAGAGTAGCTATCGCAGCTTGGGAGTGGGGAGCCTACCTTGGTGACGACGCAGGAAGCCAAGGTGTAAATGTTTGTATTTCTGACTGGCAGAGAATTAGTCCAAAAAGTTTTAAACCTTTTGCTAAAGGTGTAGGTGGTTATATGAACTCGACTTTAGCAAAAATAGATGCAGTTAAAGAGGGTTTTGATGATGCAATTATGCTGAGTGACAATGGGACTGTCGCTGAAGGTAGTGGACAAAATATTTTTATTTATAAAAATGATCAACTCCTAACTCCATCAATTGAGACTGGCGCACTTGGTGGGATAACAAGAAAAATGGTTATAGAAATTGCTAATTACTTGGACATACCAGTCGTAGAGCAAGACCTCAGTCCTGCAGACTTAATCGCATCAGATGAAATTTTCTTTACAGGAACAGCAACCGAAATAGTGGGTGTCGTTTCTGTAGACTCTAATAAAATCTCCGATGGAACTGTCGGTGAGGTTACTTCAAAAATTAGAACTAAATACCTGGAAATAGTTAATGGTCAAGACGATAATTTTAAAAATTATATAACATTAATTTAATGTCTCAAGAACCAAATATAAAAATACAATTTCAAGAGAATAACTCTGAAACGAGTATGCCAGTTCCACGCAGAATGCCATCAAGACCAGCTGAAACAGTAAAGCCTGATTTTGAACAGTATGGTAATGTTGGTCCAGACAGTGGGTTTGCCATGAAGATTGTTAATAAAGATAATGCGCTCTGGTCAAGCCACCCAAAGAAAAAATTAATTAGCGCAATAATTCTTAACCTAATGTTATTTAGGGCATCCCACTTTGGCAGAGCTCCCACAACTCGTGATTTTCACCTAGTTCTTGGTTTACTCAGGATTACTGAAGATAGTACTGGAGAATTAACTGATGACGTTCTTGACATATGTTCCAAGGAGAAATTGCAAGGTGCCCACTTGAGTACTGTGTTTAATTTTTTAACATAGTCCCATATAACGAGGGTTCTATAAGGTATTTATATGCAAATAGTTAGAGCAAAATACGAGAATGAAATATTTTATGGCGACCTTCATGAAGGTAAGGTTACAAGATATGATGGGTCTCCATTTGTAGTTTGGGAAAACACAGAAGAAGTTTACGATCTTGAGGAGATTGAATTGTTAGCTCCAGTATTACCTTCCAAGGTAGTTGCAATAGCTAAAAATTATGCCAAACATGCTGCAGAGATGGGTTTGCCAGAATATAGCGAAAATATGCCAGAAAACCCAATAATATTTATTAAACCCTCAACTTCAGTAATAGGCTCTGGGCAAAATATCAAATATCCAACTATTGGAGAGCACGTAGACATTGAAGCTGAACTTGCATTGGTAATTTCAAAGGTGTCCAAAAATATAGATAAAAATAATTGGATGGATCATGTATTAGGAATTACGATTGCTAACGATCTGTCGGAACGTGTCCTCCAGGGTAAGACAGGCCATTTTACAAGAGCTAAGGGTTTTGATACCTTCTGTCCACTCGGACCATATATACAAACTGAGTTTGTGGATTCACCAGAGCTTCAAATTAAATCATACGTGAATGGTGATTTAAAACAAGATGGTAATACTAGAGATATGATGTTTAAAATAGGAGAAATACTGGAATTCATCTCTTCAATTATGACCTTATTGCCAGGAGATGTAATTCTAACCGGCACACCTGAAGGTGTGAGTAAAGTAGAAAGAGGAGACGAAATCAAAATTGAAATCGACACTCTTGGTACTCAAATTAATACAGTTGAATAGCATATGAAACTAAGGATTGCACCATCACCAACTGGTTACTTACATATTGGTAATGCACGTACAGCACTTTTTAACTGGCTTTACGCAAGAGCCAATAATGGTAAATTTCTCGTAAGAATAGACGATACTGACACTGCAAGATCTAGTGAAGAATATATGCAAGATATTGTGAAAAACTTCAAATGGCTTGGGATTGATTGGGATGAAGGCGTCGAAGTTGGTGGACCGCATGGAGAATATAAACAATCTTTACGGTTTGATAGATATAGGGAAATAGCAGAGTCTTTACTTGAAAAAAACTTGGCATATGAAGATGATGGAGCTATTCGTTTTAAGGTTCCCAATGAAAAAGAAATAACTTTTCAAGATATAACACGTGGATCTATGAAATTTAATTTAAACGACATAGAAGATTTTATCATTTTGAGATCAGATAAGTCACCAACATATCACCTGGCGTCAACTATTGATGATATAGATTACGAAATAACAACAATTGCAAGAGGAGAAGATATACTTTCATCAACTCCAAAACATATTCTTTTAATGCAAGCACTCGATGCGGATATACCAACATTTTGCCACCTTCCTCTTTTGTTTGGACCTGATGGAAAAAAACTTAGCAAAAGGCACGGAGATACCTCTGTAAATACGTTCAAAGATAAAGGATTACTACCAGATGCACTTTTCAACTATATGTGTCTTCTTGGGTGGGCTCCGGGCGATGATATTGAAATCTTCAATAGAGATTTTGCTATTTCAAAATTTGATTTGAATAATGTTTTACCAAATCCAGCAATATTCGATACCACAAAGCTTTTATGGATGAATGGTCAATATATCAGAAATATTGAAGCAAACAGTTTTACAGCTATGGCAATTGATAAAATATCTCATAATATTCAAAGAGAATTATTTGATAATGAAAAAGAGCGTTTAAATAAAATTTTGCCTTCTGTACAAGAAAGGTTGGAAACACTCAATGATTTAAAACCTCAAATTGATTTTCTTTTAGACGAGCCTTTTGTAATGAATCAAGAAGATTGGGATAGTGTTAACTCTGAGGAGGGTCAAGAATATTTAATGGCAGTTCGGGAAAAATTTAAAAACTTAGAAGAGTTTACAGTTGAGACAATAGAAACACTTATGCGTGATGAACTTAAAACAATAGGAGTGAAACCAAAAATTGGTTTTCAAATAGTGAGAGTTTCTATTACAGGTACAAAAATAAGCCCTCCACTTTTCGAGTCAATTTTTGCATTAGGTAAAAATGGAGTATTGGCTAGACTTGCAGAAACTATTGAAAAATTATAACAATTAATAATTAAATTAATATATTCTTAATACTTATACGGCCCCGTCGTCCAGAGGCCTAGGACGCTGGGTTTTCAACCCAGAAACGCCGGTTCGAATCCGGTCGGGGCTGCCATCTTTCGGGGATGGTGTAATTGGCAACACAGTGGGTTCTGGTCCCATAGTTGAGGGTTCAAGTCCTTCTCCCCGAGCAGAGGCCCCGTCGTCCAGTGGCCTAGGACGCTGCCCTCTCAAGGCGGAAACGCCGGTTCAAATCCGGTCGGGGCTGCTAGTATTTTCTAGTTTCGTATACCATCTTGGTTTGTGTCGCAAAAATTCTAAATAATCTTCCTCGTCATCTAACTCAAAGCAAAATTCTTTATGAAAAATTCTTTCGTATGGAGTATTTTGTTCTTGAAGATTATTTATGTGTTTATTAAAACTATTTTCTCCATATAGAAAATTATTAAAAAACTTACTTCCCCCAATAATTGGAGTCCCGTTGTCTTTACTTGCTGCAATTACTATATCTTTAGATATGCATAAACTTATCCATGTTCTTGCAAAATGTTTAGTTAAATATGGAAGATCGCTGTGAACTATTGTCCAGCTTTTATATTTATTAATTTCATTTATAAAACTTTTAATTTCATTATTTAAACCTTTTTCTCCAGTTTCAATCACATTTATATTTTTTTTATGACAGAATTCTTTTACTTTAATGTCATTGCTTACTACATAGATATCACTATCGCTGTCTTGAAATACATCTATTAAATTGAGTAATAAACCTTTAGATAGTTCTATACGCTGATCCTTAGAAAGAACTGCTGATAATCTAGACATAGGATTTCCAAAATCTCTTACAGGTATGCCAATTAAAAAACTCTTCTTCATAATCTTATTTTTGTTTTACCATGCTATTAGGTTAATAAATGTTATGAAAAGAAAAACAAAAATAATTGCAACAGTTGGCCCCAGCGTTGATTCTAAAAATAAAATTCACGAGTTAATTGATTCTGGAGCTGATGTAATAAGATTAAATTTTTCTCACGGTTCACACGAAGACCATAAAAACATTGTTGATTGGGTCAGAGACTATCCGAAATCAATTGCAATAATGCAAGATATACAGGGTCCTAAAATTAGAACTGGAATCTCACAAGAGGGCACTTTTTTAGAAGCAGGTCAAGTTATCGAGCTAACTAGCAAAGAAAGTAACTCAACTGATAAATCTATATTTATAAATTATGAAAATCTATTGACTGACATCAAACCTGGCGAAAGGATTTTTATTGATGATGGTCAAGTTGTCATGAGAGTGATTGAACTGATTGGTAAAAAGATGACAGCTAATATTGAAATTGGAGGAGAGCTTAGAGATAATCAAGGGGTTGCTTTTCCAGACTCTAAACTTTCTGTTTCTGCAATTACATTGAAAGACAAGGAAGATTTAGCATATGGTAAAAAAATTGGTGTGGATATTGTTGCTGTCTCATTTGTAAGAAAAGCTTCTGATATTACTGAAGTAAAAGCACTTGTTGAAAGTAATATCAAAATTATTGCAAAAATTGAGCTTAAAGAAGCCATGAAGAATTTAGATTCTATTATTGATGAATCTGATGGAGTAATGGTTGCAAGAGGTGATTTGGGTGTACAATTACCACTCGAACAAGTTCCATTTGCCCAAAAAAAAATTTTAGACACGGCTAACTATAAAGGAAAAATTTCAATCACAGCAACAGAAATGTTACAGTCTATGAAAATTTCATTTAGACCTACTAGGGCTGAAGTTACAGATATAACTAATGCTATTTTAGATGGAACAGATGCAGTAATGTTATCTGCCGAAACTTCTATCGGCGATCATCCTAATAATGTTG
This sequence comes from uncultured Candidatus Actinomarina sp., assembly GCA_902510965.1. Taxonomy (GTDB): domain Bacteria; phylum Actinomycetota; class Acidimicrobiia; order Actinomarinales; family Actinomarinaceae; genus Actinomarina. Next base: position 5,135 of record CABXDM010000011.1, on the reverse strand, counting down.
TGAAGGTAATGGCATCTATCTGTGAAGAGGCAGATTCTAATAGTCACTATTCATCAATGAGATTTAAGACTTTATCTTCGGTTGATACTTTTGCTACTTCACTAGCTAAGGCCGCAGTTCAGGTTGCAAATGACATAGACGCTAAGGCCATTGTTGCATATACCGAAACTGGAAGTACTCCACTTTTGATCTCAAATTTTAGACCTAGTGCTCCGATAATTACTTTTTCAGCAAAAGATTTAACATTGAGACAAATGAATATACTTTGGGGTGTAGAACAAACAAAAATCGAAAGATTTGATACGACAGAGGAGATGTTCCAAATTGCAGATTCTTGGCTACAAACCCATAAAAACTTCAAAAAAAATGATAAAGTTGTTATTGTTGCAGGAACACCTCCAAACCAAGAGGCCGCAACAAATTTATTACGTGTAATGAAAATAGGTGAGTGATGGGGCAGAAAATAGAATTAAAAACTACATCTTTTAATAAAAATATAATATTTGACTTAAATAGATCATTATCAGGTCAAGACGGTATAACCTATCACAATATTGCGGATGCTTCACTACACGAAGAAGTAAGTGCTCAGTTAGCATTAAAACTCTTCCAGTTTTCAGAGGATATTGAAAGTATTTTTATCCAATCAAATATTGTAACTGTAAATTTTGATAAGAATATGGGAACAGGAGTTGAAGAATTTTCAAAGCAAATTGAAAATTTCTTTCTATTTTACGGTGAAGAAGAATGAAGGTTGGCGTAACTGGAGCCAGTGGATATGTTGGAAAAAAAGTAGTAAAAGAACTACAAAACAACAGTCATGAAGTATTTAAATTTGTAAGAAGATCCGTAAAAAATGAACATGAAATTTATTGGAGCCCATCAAAACAAGAAATAGATATCGAAAAATTCGAGGAACTTGATGCAATAATACATCTTGCTGGAGAAAGTATTGCACCAAAAGATTTACTCGGTTTTTTACCTTTTGCTGGTGGACGGTGGAGTAAAGAGAGAAAGTCTAGAATTTATTGGTCACGTAAATGGGCATCTGACTTATTTGTCTCTACTTTCGAATCTGCTGGAAACTTTCCTAAAATCTTTATAACCGCATCTGGCAATGATATCTATGGAGATCAAGGAGACAAAGTTGTCACTGAAGAAACTACATTCAACAGAGGTCAGTTTTTACAACTTGTAGCTGAAGAATGTTGGGAAGAGCCACTTTACCAAATTAAAAAACTTGGAGTAAGAGTAATTTCTGCTCGTGCTGGAATCATGTTAGGTAAAGGAAACGTTGCTACTGATATTTTTACTCTTATTTCAAAATTAAATATCAGTAGTCCAATTGGCAAGGGGACACAATATTTTTCCTGGGTTTCTGTTAACGATGTTGCTAAAGCTTATAATTTCTGCCTCGAGCAGAATAGTATGGAGGGTCCTGTCAACATAACATCTCCTCAACCCCTTATGCAGAAAGATTTTGCTAGAACTATTGCAAAAATAATGGATAAAGCATATTTCTTTCCACCAGTACCTGAGGTTCTTATGAAACTCGCAGTCGGTTGGGAACTTGGCGAGAGTCTTGGTTTAAATAGCATTAGAGCCATACCTAAAAAATTACTTGGTGCAGGGTTTGTATTTGATTTCCCTACTCTTGACACCATGAAAGAGGATTTCATCTAATGTCTTCATATGAAGATAGAATGTCTGAAAAATACGGATTTTTTTCGGATAGTAAAAAAATAGATTCTGATGAACAAAATCAAACAAATGAGGATGACCACTCTGAGGAACTTCAGGCTTCAGATGAAAATAATTTAATAGTACCGCTAGAGGCATGGCAAACTGTACTAAATCAACTAGGTAATTTACATGAAGCAAACCAACTTATGGCAGAAGCTCGTGAAAGAGCTGCTAAAGCCGAAGCCGAAGCTGAATTTTTAAGAGAAAAACTGAAAAACACTAGAGAACAATTAGATACGGCAAGTAAGAAGAAAAAGAGATTTTTATTTTTTTGATAATTATTTTTCGTTAGTTGTAATTGTATGCTCTGGAGGAGCTCCCCACGGATTTTCATTTTGCTGGCTTGGCTGAACATCAAGGTAAAGTAAATAAAATACGCCTATACCAGTTAATGACCATAAAAGAGTCCATCCAGACTTTCCAACATCATGCATTCTTCGTATTCCACATGTCAAACCTGCAATAATAGCCCAAATATAAAAAGCAATTAGAAGTAACAAAATAGTTAAACTAACATTTCTCCAAGCAATAATGTCAACAAAGGAAGCGATACTATTAAATACTAAACTACCTCCCCAATATTCCCACCTTGAAGCTCTACCTCGGAAATCGAATATATTATCAACTGCATACTTTTTAGTCGCTATGCCAAAATTCATATTCTTAACCACTAACATGTTGTTCATCGGACACCCCTCTAATTATAAAAAAGGATATTAAGAGAAGAATTATTAATGAGAACAAAGCAGGATTTCTGCCCAGCCCAAGTGTATTTACAATAAGTCCCCAAAGTAAGGGCCCTATAATTGTTGCAAATCTTCCGACAGTTGAATACAGCCCATAGAATTCTCCTAAATGTTTTTCAGGACTTAACCTGGTCATGAATACACGATCAACTGCAAATATGCCACCTATATTAAAGCCACCAAGCACACCCGTAACATATATAAGCCATAGTTGATCAAATTCTGTAGCAATAATTGCTATAGAAAGAGATAACATCCAGCAGACTAGACTTATCAACGTCAACTTACGTGGACCATATTTATCAGCAGCTTTACCAAATACATATCCACCAATAATTGATATTATTATGGCCAAACCAAGTAAATTTTGACTATCAGTTGGACTTAGTCCAACTTCTTCAACTAAGTAGACTGCTAGCAATCCACTAATTAGGGTGTTTATTGCATCAGCATAGAAAAATCTTCCTACTAGGAATCTTGTTAAGCCAGGGTATTGGGTCGAGTGTTTCCAAGATTTGATAACTAAAGAAATGGACTCTGTAATCCTTATCGTTGATTTCTCATTACTTACTTTTTTTTCTTTAATAAAAATAAAGGCAGGAAGTGAAAAAATTAAAAACATTACCGCTACTGATCTAAATATCTCAACATAGCTGTAACCATAGTTTTGCAATAATGTAGCAACACCAAATCCTAGTAGTGATCCAACATACCCGAAGGCGACACCCAATCCAGATATGCGTCCTCGATTTGTAGGAGTACTAACTGAAACAAGTAAAGCATCGTAAACTACGGAACCGAGATTAAATCCAATTAAAGAAACAATAAAAAATAAGACGGAGATACTTACATCGAACGTTCCTAAAAGAAATGTTGCAACTATACATATGAGAGTTGTAATTAGAAGCATTGGTTTCTTGCCTTGCGAACCATCTGACCTTGCACCAACCCAAGGACCTAGAATCGCAACTATTACCATCGCTCCTGATGTTGCAAACCCTAACGACTGATCTGTCCACCCTTGTTCAGATACAAGCCAAACTGAAAAATAAAGCCCAGGTATCACAAAAGCATATACGGTATTTGCTAAATCAAAAAAGAGCCATGAATAAAGACTTCTTTTTGATATATTGCTCATTGAATCTCTTTAATTGCCTTCGAAAATCTGCTCAATCCTTCATGTAAATCATCATCACTTAAAGCATAGGAGCATCTTAAAAATCCATTTTTCCCAAAAACTTCACCAGGAACAAATGCTATAAAATATTCATCAAGAAGCCAATTACAAAAATCAATAGAATTATGAACACCTTTTATTACACCGTTACTGCTGTAATGACTTACATCAGGAAATAGATAAAAGGCGCCAGTAGACTTTATAAGGTTAACATTTTCAACATTTGAAAATTCTTCAATAGCGTACAACCGCCTTCTATTAAAACTTTCTTTCATTATTCTAGTTTCATTCAATCCATTTTTAAGAGCTGAATAAGCAGCTATTTGCGAAATATTTGAGACGTTAGAGGTTGCATGAGATTGTATCTTTTTTGCCATATCGATAACATCAGTATTAGCGATAATCCACCCAACTCTCCAACCTGTCATTGAATAAGCTTTTGCAACACCATTGATTATTATTGTGTTATTTAACTCAGTATCATATTGTGCTGGGGATGGTGAAGTCATACCTTCATAAACTAAATGTTCATAAAGTTCATCGGATAGAATCCAAACATTATTTTCAAAAGCCCAATTATATATTTTTTCTGCTTCCTCTTTTGTATAAACTACCCCAGTTGGGTTTGATGGAGATACCCATACTAAAATCTTTGTTTTAGATGTTTTTAACGCATCTAATTGGTCGGTATTAACTTTAAAATCATCATCAAATTCGGTGTCTACAATGATAGGATTTCCTCCAGATATTTTTACAGCTTCAGGATAAGTTGTCCAGTACGGTGACGGTATAAGTACTTCATCACCTGGATTAAGTATTGACATAAATGTCGTCAAGATTGCATGCTTACCACCATTGCTCACTAAGATATTTTCTTGTTGTACATTAATTCCTGAATATAGTTGGCTGGTCCTTACTATTTCATCTTTTAAAATTGTTAAACCTGCAACAGGGGAGTATTTATGATTGGAGGTATCCTCAGCAGCAACCTGTACATCTTTTACAACATATTCTGGAGTAGGAAAATCAGGCTCACCAGCACCAAAACCAATAACCGGTTTTCCTTGTTCTCTTAAAATACGAGCTTTATTAGAGATTGCCATTGTTCCTGAAGGAGTTATTAATTTACTTAGTTTTGATATTTCCATAAAGATACTTTCATGATTATTTTAACCATAATAATTTAAAAACTATGCATGGTCTTTATTAAACTATATTCATGGAAAAAATACTTTTAGGCAAACCTGTAGCTGAATTATTGGATAAGAAAAGCAAAAATGCGTTCAATGACTATATAGCCAAACATAATAAACAACCATTGCTAACAGCTATAACTGTAGGAGACAATCCTGCATCTCTCCTCTACGTTTCGAGAAAACAAGATAAAGCACTAGAACTCGGAGTAAACTTTAACTGGATTAGGCTCTCAGAAAGTTCAACTTCGAATGAAGTTAAAGAAGCAATTGAAG
>CABXDM010000010.1 GCA_902510965.1 uncultured Candidatus Actinomarina sp. | reverse complement strand
CATCATTACCGTCAATAGAAATACTTTCAATTCCATATGATTCTGCTCTTTGTGCTATTGATCCACCAGCAACAGCATTTTTTGAAGCCATAGACATTCCATATTGATTATTTTCACATACAAATAAGACTGGTAAATCCCATAGCGATGCCAAATTCAAGGCCTCGTGAAACGACCCCTCGTTCACGGCACCATCACCAAAAAAACAAAGAACAATATTATCAAGTTTTTGCATTTTCAAGGATAGAGCAGCACCAACAGATATCGTTAAACTACCAGCAACAATTCCATTTGCTCCTAAGTTTCCATTGGATAGGTCTGCAATATGCATGGATCCGCCTCTTCCACGACAATACCCATCTTCTCTTCCTAACAATTCAGCAAACATTTTATAAGGATCTGCACCCTTTGCTAGACAGTGCCCATGTCCCCTGTGGGTTGAAGTAATTAAATCCTCGCGCTTAAGAGCAAGACAAGCCCCAGTTGCCGTAGCTTCTTGACCAATTGATAAATGCATTGTTCCATGTAATAATCCTCTGGAAAACATTTCCTCTAGAGCTTCCTCAAATAAACGTATGAGTAGCATCATTCTATAAAGTTCTAATTTGTTTTCTTTGTCCACGTGAGCCTTTTTAATTATTTTGTTTATTACGTAAGTTATTTATTAAGTTATCTGGTAACTCTAGAGAAGCTCTATGAATTGGTTCTCCTTGTTTGACTTCATCAACTACTGTTGCTCCTTCAATTAAGCCAAGGGGGGCCAGCCCATCTGTTTCGGAATAAGGATATGCAACCCCATATGAAGAAAATCCTCCAATCCCGTCAATCTGGTCTCCTGGTTTTAAATCTTTTTTGGCATGACCTATAACTTCAGAAATCCATGTTGTTGGTTGTAGCCCGGGCTCATTATTTATTATTGCCATGCCTACACTTCTAGGGGCTTCAACAGATGCAAGATGGTACGGCCTGTAAAGGGTGTAATATGGTCCCTCTCCCATTGATAGATATTCCATTTCTTCAATAATTGTAGGATTATCTGTAGTCACAATAGAAAAAACACCTGGTGCAGGGCCAAAGGCAAAATCAACACGTCCTGATTCTTTGAGAACACCTCCATCTGATTCTGGAATTAAATTCTTGTTTAACTCTGACACTTCACTAACAGGTCCATTCATCCCTACTTTATCTAAGGGCATTCCTATACCATTGGATAATGCAGTCATTTCGATCATAGTTTTACTTCCATCTACAAAGCTAGCTAGCATTTTAGGATTCATGTTTTTCTGCATAGCTCTATCATGTAAAGATTTAGGGGTAGCAGTTTGATCTAATGGGTTATTCTTACCCTTTCCGATACAAACTACTTCAAAGCCTATATCAACAGAAAAATCGTAGAGTTCTTTACACGCAACAGGTTCATCTCCGTTTGCAACACTGTAAACAACACCTTTTTCCTTAGCTTGTTGAGCTAAATAAAGTCCTATAGTTATGTCTGTTTCTACATTTAGCATCAGAATATGTTTTCCTGCGTCTATGCAGTTTGATGCAACCTCTGCACCAACCCAGGGAACTCCTGTTGCTTCAAAAACTATATCAATAGGAAGTTCTGCCAGGTCTTTTGCATTGCTAACAATTCCTCCATGACCATTAGAAATTGATGAGTTTGCATCTTTGTTGTGAGCAATACTTGTCATCCCAGCAAGACGGAGTGCATTTTCTGCTCTTTTTTCATCAATGTCTGCGCATGCAACTAGTTCCATACCAGGTATACGGCCAATTTGTGCTGCTAAACCAGAACCCATTTGTCCGGCACCTGCAAGTCCAACTCGAACAGGTCTACCTAGTTCTTTTTGTCTCTTTATAAGTTCTTGTGTAAAGTTCATTTAATTAATCTCTATTCTGTCGTCAATCTTTATCTCAGGGGCGTTAGTAAAACTACAGCTTACATCACCTGGCAAAGCTGCTTGAGTTGCTGAGTCAAGCTTTAAAACAAGATGTCCCAAATTTGTAAAATTTTCGTTAGCAACAGGTCCAACGGCGGTAACTATTAGTTCTTCGTTAGATAAGTTAATTTTTGTTCCAACTACTATTTCACCAACTACATCCTGAAGCTCATGAACAACGGCTACGTCCTGAAGTTCTTCAGGAGCGTTATCTCCAAAAAAAACTACGATTCCCTCTTCTAAAAATAAGTGCGCTTGATCTCCAATTTTGACTATTTTCGAAGAATATATCGACACTATATTTCAGTAATCTGTTCTTCAGATACTCCAGAAACAAAGTTTTCTTCTCGTATAAATTGAGCTAAGGGTCCAGCTGGTGATGTATCATGAATATCTATTGTTGGAACCCCTTTCATTGGATAAACTCCAATTCTTGCTGTTCCTCCACAGTCAATTACCGCACATGCCATGGCCTTAAAACCACCTTCAGGTGAAGATTTAAAACCATCAAAAGGTTCAGCACCTGTCATATCAGCAATTTTCTGTGCTACTGGGTGAATACCTCCACCTGTAATACAAACTATGTATTTTTTCTCATCTGTAGGTTTAACTTCGAGTGGGCCGCCCCATCCGCCTTTTCCTCTTTCAATTTTCACTTTTTTATATTCTGCCATTTTTTACTCCTTAAATAATCTGTGACGCTCTATTTTAATTAGAGCGTCACAAAAAATAAAATTGTCGTGTTAGAAATTTACAAACCTAGTGCAAATAACCAACCAACAACTACTGAAATTGGTCCAGTAATCATTCTACTTGTTAGAACGGCTGGAACACCAATCTCTACAGTCTCCGGTTCTGCCTCACCTAATGCGAGACCAACTGGGACGAAGTCACAACCAACCTGTGGGTTGATTGCAAACAATGCTGGTAATGCCATAGAAACATCTACGTTTCCTCTTCCAATCTCTGTTCCAACTAGAACACCAACGATTTGAGCTATAACAGCTCCAGGTCCTAGTAATGGAGACAAGAATGGAATTGAACAAACGATACAGACAAGCATCAAACCAACTAAGTTGTTTGCAAATCCTTTAATTCCTTCAGCTATGACGTCACCAATTCCTGTAGACAGAATTAATCCAATCACACCGGCAACGAATGCCATGAATGGAATAATTGTCTGAATACATAACTGTATAGCATCACGACCTGCTTGAAATAATTTTCCAACTACTCCACCAACAGATCTACCTATTTTTTCAATCATACTTTGCATTATTCAGCACCGACCTTTCTTGAAGACATAATTGAATAGATAATGTCTGTTGTGACACCTCTAATCAAAATAACAACAAGCCCAGCGAGTAAGTATCTTACTGCTAACGGCGTTACTAATTCTGGAGCTGCGATCTCAACTCCTGCTGCAATTCCCAACCATACGAATAACTCTCCACCGTTTGCATGTGGAAATATTCCTGTAATTGGATGAACAAAACTAACAGCAGCATCGTAAAATGCTGGTTTGTTTTTTTCTGGTAAGAATGTTCCGAATGTATAGCAAACTGGGTTTGTCAGCATAAACACAGCTACAAAAGGTAGCAATGTATATCGAACTGGAACATACATCCAGCCCTCCTGAGCAGCCCACTTGGCAAAGTTTTCAACTTTATCTTCACCAATGAATTTGACTAATGCATTTACTGCAGTCAAAAACACCACTATCAACGGGATAATACCAGTAGTCAAACTGACAAATACATCTGCTGATGTTCTAAAAACACCAATAAATGCATCAGCCATACTAACTAACGCGTCCATTTTTCCCCCTTCTTTTTATTTCTAATTAGAAACACTTTCTGAATCTTCATTAATTTTTTTGATTAACGTGTCAGCTGCCATAGCCGCTGCATCATAAAGTGGATCCTTTCCATCAGAGTCCGTAAACTCTAATAAACTTTTATTAATTAACTCTTTTACCTGTTGTCCCTTTGCAAAGACAGTAGTTCCTTTTAAAGTGATAGCATCAACTATTATTTTTTGGGGATTTGCAGACATAGCTAAATAAACTCTTTTACGACCCCATTTAGGTTGGTTTGTGCCGATAGCAACCGTTAAATTATCACCATGAAGTTCTTTAACTACATTCATAAAGCTAACTGCTTGTTTTTTAGCAAGTTGCATTTGAAGAACCCACATACCAGCAAGTCCTAAAAATAATGCTCCTAATGCAATAGGTGAATCTAAGATAATTGTATTTCCTTACTTCTTACTTATATCTTATATGTGAAGAGTTTTGGTTTGCAATTTTTACAAGTAAAAATTTTAATTTTACTGTAACCGGTTTGGTCTTGAATGCTATAGGCTTTTACTAGTTTTCATCAGTAATTATTTTTTCAAGTTCAAAAATATCCTCGATAAAAGTTACTTTCATATTTTTTGGGTCTCCCGGAACTATTACTGCTTCTCTCCCAACATATTTAGAAACACATTCAGTAGTGTCCACAGCCTGCCAGTTGTCTATTTTTGCTAATTCGTAAGACTTCCATAACTCATCAGCTGGAAAAACTTGAGGGGTCTGAATTTCTACAATTGTTTCATCTTGAGAATGATTTGTATCCGTATCACTCTTAATTGATAAATTTTTAGAATTGAAGCCTGGTGCTGATGCACCATTTCTTTTTGCTACTTCAATAAGTTCATCCAATAGGTATAAGGGCAATAGGGGTCTCGCCCCGTCATGTATTAATATCAAATCTTCTTCGGAAACGTTCCCTGAATTTTTTAGGTACATAAGCCCTTCATATTCGCTCTCATGTCTTGTTTTTCCACCAGTTGTTACACCGACTAATTTATCTGTTTCCACAAGCTCAATAACCGTATTTGTTTTTTCCCAATCCTCTTCACGTATTACAAGAAGAATTGAATCCACATACGTAGACTTTTCAAGAGTTTCTAAAGGCCAGCAAAGTGCTGGTTTCCTACCTACCGGAAAATATACTTTATTTTCTTCATCAGTAAATCTATGGCTAGAGCCACCGGCTAAAAGTATTGCATGAGTCTTCATATCTCTAATTTGTTAATCTTATCTCTAACTTCTTGACTATTTTTTGATTTCAGTATTTCAGATTTTAGATCTTCAGTATTCATTGATTTCAATTTAACCAGTTTTTCAAAAACAAAAGGGGAAGCAGCTGATGACATACTAAATTTTCTTAGTCCTAATACATATAAAGCAATTGCAGATATTGGGTCGGAAGCCATCTCTCCACAAACAGAGACTTCTATGCTTTGTTCTTTGCTTACGCTGAAAACATTTTCTAATACCCGTAATATTGCAGGATGTAAAGAATCTTGATATTCAATAAGATTAGGATTTCCTCTGTCCGCAGCCATAATGTATTGTGTTAAGTCATTCGTTCCAATAGAGAAAAAATCAACATGTTGTGCAAAATCTTCTACAAGAATAGTGGAAGAGGGAGTTTCAATCATTATCCCGACTTCGGGCATTTTTTTTCCTAAGTGTTCAGCAATCTCTTCAATTATACTTTTGCTTTTAATAAAATCTTCTATGGTCGAAATCATCGGGAACATTATCTTTACACGATGAGCATCCCTAGATGTAAGGATTGACTCGATTTGAGATCTGTAAAGTTCTTCAATTTGAAGAGATAAACGAATACCTCTTACTCCTAAAAATGGATTTTCTTCAACAGGTAAACTTAGATAATCTACTTGTTTATCTCCACCTATATCTAGTGTCCTATATGTAATTGCTCCGCTAAATTTATCTTGTATTTTTTCTAATATATCCCTTTGTTCTTCAATGGTCGGAATGGATGACCTATCTAAATAAATAAACTCTGATCGAAAAAGCCCAATGGAGTTTAAAAAAGGATGATTAAATGACTCTATCTCTTCCCCGGAACCTACATTGATTAAAAACTCAAAATCTTGGTTTTTGTATTCAGATAAAGTAAAACTATTTCTAATTTCCTCTTCTCGTTTTTTAGTCTCATTCAAACTCTCTATTACATCTTCATCTGGATTTATATTTAACTTTCCAGTTGACCCATCAAGCGCAATTAAGTCATCATTGTTTATTTCTTTTATGCTTTCTCCAACACCAATAACACATGGAATACCTAAATTTTTTGCAACGATGACTGCATGGGATGTTGGGCCACCATCTCTAAGGACAATGCCAATAACGTTTGCCATATTCATTGAGGATGTATCCGCAGGTGTTAAGTCTTCTGCGACTAAAACAGAGTTTTTGTTTAATTCGACTTTTATCTCTTTCTCCTGCATTGTGTTTACTAAATGTTTACCAACAGAAATTATGTCTTCTGCTCTTTGTTTGAAATACTCATCTTCCATACTTGCTAATATATTTCCACTAGATTCGAAGATATTATAAATTTCTTTTACTGATGATTGATTTTCAGCTGTAATTTGTCCCGTGATTTCCGGGTCTTGAAGAATTAAAATATAGGCATCTAATATTTCGGCTTCTTCATTTCTGTTGTTATTTTTAAAATCTTTAATCTGTAACTGAAATTTTGAAGTAAGTTTTTGAACTGCCTCCTCGAATACAATTTTACTCTCTGCATTAAGATCAACCTTATTTTGATATACGAAGACATTTCCAATACAGCTTCCTATAGATACACCATTTCCTCTAACACTTTTCATTATTTCATCAAGTTACACTGAAAAAAAGGTTTTTGCAATGTTGGATTACTTCAAAACCACATTATTTTTAATATATGAAATATTTACTTCTGAATTTCAAAGAGATGCCAACATATGGTTGGATTGAATACTCTGAACAAAAAGGACTAGTTTTATCTGAGCAAGAGGTATTCAGTAACTTTCTAGATATAAAAGATTTGGTTAATACTCAAACCTGTATTGTTGTTGATGCACTCGCAACCGATGAACCAACTCTTTCCATCTCACTTGAGAATATACTAAAGTCAAATTACTCCATTACGACACAAAAGGTGACCAATGCTTTAAAAAAGATTGACTCTACTGGTAAGGTAGTCAGTCATCTCAATAGAGAAAACTATCAAAGACTTTCAACTCCGATTAAAGCAAACGGTCATTCAATTAGTCAATACTTTGACAAAAACTCTTCATGGGACTTTGAAAAGTACTTAAAGCTAAACAACCACTCCTATAAAGATTATCAAACTTTTGAGGCTGAGTTAATCTTAGAATCAAAGTAGATTTGACCTATACCTACTAATAAAACTAAAACAAAACCCATTAACTGTTTTGTGGACAAATTCTCATTGAGTAAAAAAGCTCCCAATACAACTCCCGTAACTGGCTCCAGGTAAGAAATTGTGCTGACAGCTATAGGCTTAATTATTTTTACTACATACCAATAAGTCGTAAGGCCTACACCTGTTAAAAAGAATCCAAGAAAAATGCTGACTGCAAGATTGTTCACCAACCACTCTCTTGATTCATATGTAAATTTAAAAAGAATTATAGAGGCTACTAACAACTGAGAGAAAGCCACTTTGAGTCCTCCTAGTTGTGAACTAAATTTTTCCCCAATAATTATTATCAAAGACAAACTAATAGCACTTATTAGTCCATAAAAAATCCCCTCCAGCGAATTGATGTTTGAAATATCTAAAAGAAAATACAAACCAATAAAGCCAATAGAAATTAGAAATACTTGATAACTTTTTGGTTTGTTCCCACGTAAGAATTCAAGTAGTAAAACAAAAAGAGGATATGAAAAAACTAATCCTATGCCAACTGCAATGGAGTTTAATTCAATTGACTCAAACATTGTCACCCAGTGAATGGCAAGAAGTGGTCCTAAGATTAATCCTGGTTTGATCAGCTCTTTTATATTAAGATTTTTTCTTATCAATAAGGCTGCAAGGAAAAATGTTCCTAGAAATGTTCTTATTCCGACGAGAGATATAGAGGTAATATCAGATGTCCGTATTATTAACGGAATTGTTCCCCAAGAAATAGCTAATAAAATTATTCCCGAATAGGCTTTTGTTGTATGGTTCATTTACTCAGATTGATTTGAGTAATTTGTAAATTGCGTATATTCCTTGCTGAAATAAAGATCAACTTTACCGGTTGAACCTGATCTGTTTTTAACAATATTAATTTCCGCAACACCGGGTCTTTCAGTTGCAGGATTGTAATAATCATCTCTATAAATCATCATTACAATGTCAGCATCTTGCTCAATTGCACCAGACTCTCTTAAATCTCCAAGTCTTGGTCTCTTGTCTTCTCTTGCTTCTGCTGCTCTGTTCAACTGAGAAAGAGCAATTATTGGTACCTTTAACTCTCTTGCTAACCCTTTTAAGTTTCTGCTGATTTCAGCAATTTCTTGTTGCCTGTTGTCACCTGAATTACCTTGCATCAACTGAATGTAGTCAACGACTATTAAGTCTAGGTTCTTAGATGCTTTTAACCTTCTTGATTTAGCTCTAATATCTGTAACGGTAATGACTGAAGCATCATCAAAATACAGTGGCATAGTGTTAACTTTAGATGCAGCTTCAACAACTCTAGACCATTTCTCTGGACCAAGCTGACCTTTTCTTGCATCGCCAGAAGCTACTTTTGCTTCTGAGAATAAAACTCTTTGAACTAATTCCTCTTTTGTCATCTCAAGAGAAAAGAAAGCAACTGTTTTATTTTCTTTCGCAGCATTAGTTGCAATATTTAGTGCTAATGATGATTTACCCATGCTTGGTCGAGCAGCAATGATGACTAAGTTACCATCTTGTAATCCCGCTAACGTATTATCTAGGTCAACGAAGTGTGTTGGTAATCCTGATAGTCCAGTACCTTGATTTTCAATTTCCTCAATCTGCTCAATTGCTTCATTTAAAAAATCTGCAACACCGATTAAACCGTCTCCAATAGCATCATCGGATGCATTAAATATTGATTGTTCTGCCTCGTCCATAACTGAAGAAATATCTTTATCCAAGGTGTATGCAAGCAGTTCTATTCTTCCACTAGCTTTAAGTAACTTTCTTCTATTTGAGTGTTCTAATACAATTTCAATATATCTTTCAAAGTTCGCTGAACTCGGAACATTTTCAACCAGACGAGCAATATATGATGCGTTTAAACTTGTTGTGTTCTTGTTTTTAAATACGATTTCAGAAACTGTAACACTGTCGATTGGCTTTCCAGAATCAAATAATTCTTTCATAGCCTCAAATATTTTTTCATTATTTGGACTATAAAAATCTCCAGGCTTTATTGCCTCCATTAATCTATTTGAAGCATCCCTTGATAAAAGCGCACTACCTAAAAGAGCTTCTTCTGCTTCAATACTACTTGGTGGAGCTTTTTGAACTCCAAATGAGTCACTGGATGAAACTGCTTCTGGTCCAGCCATTATTTTGTTTCAGGAACTATTTCCAAAGTTACGTCAAAATTGACATCTGAACTTAGTTGTATTTTGACTGTGTGTAAACCAATCTCTTTAACTTGATTTTCTACAATAACCTGATCTTCTTCTAATTTAAATGTTGAAAACTTTTCAATTGATTCAATTATTTGAGCATTTGTTACGGCAGCATATAATGTTCCCTCATCGGTTGAATTTTGAGCTATGACTAAGTGCGCATCCGCTAATGCTTGCTGAATAGAATCAGCTAGTTGACTGCTTTCTTCAAGTACTGCTTGTCTTTTTTCTTGCATCCTCTCAGCTATTGTTACGTTTTTTGTTGTAGCTACCATCGCCATATTTTTTGGTATTAAGTAGTTTCGACCATAACCTTTAGCAACGTTTACGATGTCGCCCTTGCGACCTAACTTAGATATATCTTCTTTAAGTATTAACTTCATCGTCTGTTATATGATTGTTTGTAAGTACTTGTTGTTACATATGGAAGTAATGCAAGCTCTCTTGCAACCTTGACTAGACGGGCTACTTTAGCTTGTTCCTGTTTTGTAATTCCAGTAATCAAACTAGATCTTATTTTTCCTCTGTCTGAGACGAATTTTTCCAATAGTTTAACATCTTTATATGTAGCTCTTGAAATTTGTTCTTTTGTTACTCTTCTTGGTTTAGGTGCCTCATATTTTGAAGCCTTAAACTTTGGAGCTCTTTTTTGACCTTGTGCTTGTCCCATTTACATACCTCCTAAAATGGTGCTTCGTTCTCTTCAAAATTATCTCTAGCTTTTGGCATATCTGAAGATCCTGAAGAGCCTGAATCTACACTTGCTGTTGCCCATTTTAAAGCTGGTCCTATTTCATCTATCACAATGGAGACCTTTGATCGATTTCCACCTTGCTGATCTTCCCAGGTTGAATAATTAAGTTTTCCAACGATTATTACTCTCATCCCTTTTGTTAAAGATGAACTTACATTTTCAGCTTGTTGTCCAAAAACTACACCGCTGAAGTATTGTGGGTCATCATCAACATTTACCCATTCACCATCGGTAAATCTTCGTTTTTTAGGTCCTGCAAAGTTAATATCAAGGACTGACATTCCCGAGTTTGTTGTTCTTAGTTCAGGATCCATTGTTATGGTTCCAACTATTGTTACTGTATTATCTACCATGTTTATACCTCTAGCTTTCCATCTTTAAGACTTTGTGTCTAATCACATCATCAGATATTTTTAGCACTCTATCAAGTTCACTTGGCACTGTTGGAGGTGCTTCAAAGGTTGTAATGGAATAGATACCTTCATTAAAAGTTTCTATTTGATAAGCAAGTTTTCTTTTTTGCCAAACACCTTGCTCTGAAATTGAACCACCATTGGTAGTAATTATTTCAGTAATATTATTGTGAATTTCTTCGACAAGACTGTCGTCTGCTGTAGGTCTTACGATTGAGACCAAGTCATATTTAGTCATTTTCTCTCCTATGGACACTTGTACGTGGCTTCTTTTGAAGCAGGTACTTACAATTTAATACTAGAAATAGCTTATGACAGAATTTTTTTAATTTCTTTTTTCCATTCTTCTAGGGATTCTTGTAAGTCTGGTCCCATGGCGTAAGAATGATCTTCAGTTGGAAATTCATTATTTTGGATTTCAGATTTATAATTCTTAAGTGCCTCAACAGTGTCTTCATATTGCTTTGAATACCTTTTAACAAATTTAGCGTCTACGTATTCCTTTGACTTCATTCCTAAAATATCGTGAAGTACAAGAACCTGACCATCTGTGAATTTACCAGCACCTATACCAATTGTTGGTATAGTAATCGCTTCAGAAATTGATTCAGCAACTATGGAGGGCACGCCCTCAAGTACCATTGAAAAGCAACCTAGTTCTTGTAGAAGAAGAGCATCTTCAAATAATTTCTTTGCCAACTCGAGTGTTTTACCTTGTACCTTGTAGCCACCCATCATATTTTTGGACTGGGGAGTAAGTCCCAAATGACCCATTACTGGTATTTCTGCATTTACTAAGGCCTCTATAGTGGCTTTTCTTTTTGATCCTCCTTCAACTTTTACAGCATCAGCTTTTCCTATTTGAATAAACTTTGCTGCATTCCTTAATGTGTCTTCTACTCCTATGTGATAAGACATATAAGGCATGTCTGCCACTACGAGTGAATTTGGCTTTGCATTGCTCACTGCCTTTACGTGATGTAGTATTTCTTCAACTGTAACTGAAAGAGTGTCTTCGTGGCCTAAAACTACTTGAGCAAGAGAATCTCCAATTAAAATGACATCAATATCTGCTTCGGAAGCAGCTTTTGCTGAGGGGTAGTCATAAGCGGTAACCATTGAGATATTCTCATTGTTTTTTAAATTTACAATATAAGGTACTGTTTTTTTCATTTTTCCTCTCTCCGCTTTAAAAGTCGAAGGATTAATATAATTTTATTATTTTTACCTAATTAAGCAACTCTTAATTTAATAACTGAAACATATTTCGTTTTTTGTAATTTACGATTCTAGTGATTATGCAATAACATTTACAATATGAAGTTTTTAAAAATCGCACTCTTATTAATATTGATATCATGCACAGCAACATTAGAAACTGCTGAGAAAGAGATAATTATGACAACTGAAAATGAAAAATTAACTGATACTGGAAATCAAAAAGCATATTTTGCCGGTGGGTGTTTTTGGTGCATGGAACCACCTTTCGAAGCATTAGACGGAGTTCTCGGTGCAACTTCTGGATATATGGGAGGCACAATGGAAAATCCTACTTATGAAGATGTTGTAACTGGAGAAACTGGGCATGCAGAAGTTGTCGAAATATTATATGATCCAAATATCGTTACTTATGAAGAGCTTCTTGAGGTATTTTGGAGAAATATTGATCCAACAGCTCTGAATTACCAGTTTGCAGATGTTGGCTCACAATACAGAACTGAAATTTTTACTGTTGGAGAAAATCAAATGCAGGCTGCTGAAACCTCTAAAAAAGAACTTGGTGATTCAGGAAAATTTGATAAACCCATCGTGACTGCAATCTCTGCTGCACCTAAATTTTATATTGCTGAGGAGTATCATCAGGATTTCTATAAAAAGCAAGCTATGCGATATGAAATGTATGCAAAAGCTAGTGGACGAAAAGGATATATTGAAGATACTTGGGGTAATGACTAATCGCGAATAGTTTTATATAGTGTTTCTTTCCATTCGTTACTATCAATTTCCCAAATAACGTTAATATTTCTTTCTGTGTGACTCCAATGCTCATCTATATGAGGCTCACTTTCACCGACATGTAGTTGATCGACAATAGTCATTCCTCTGGCGGGCCCCTCAATTACAACTTGAACGTTGTGTCTTGAGACCTTTGTCGTGACAGCTGGGTTTAGTGCTACTGCCATTGCTACAGGATCAGGTAGTCCAAGACCTGGATCTCCCAACCAATTTTGGCTTGAATCAAGAGCATGTTTATTACAATCTATTGTGAAATCTGCTTTTTCTGTCTTAAAGCTATATGCGAGCTCCATTTCCTCTTCAGTTAGATTTGCTTCGCCTCTACATAGCTCCCAGCCCACCATGGCTATATCATGATGCTTCGATTTAAAAACTATATCTGCAGCTTCAGGGTCACACCATATGTTGTATTCAGCTGCCGGAGTTACGTTTCCGACTGTATTTGAGGCCCCACCCATGATTACGATATTTTTCAATTTTAAAAAAGAATCAGGATATTTTTTTATGAAATTAGCCACGTTTGTTAATGGACCTAGAGTTACTAAAGTTATTTCGTTGGGGTGTTGATTAATGTGGTTATTTAGAACCTCAATAAAATCTTCATTAGTTTCTTGAAGTTTTGGTGCCGGGTAGTTCATATTGCCCATCCCATCGGGTCCATGAAACCAATCCGCATGCTCTCTTTTTTTTACAAGGGGCGCATCTGCACCAACATAAACTGGAACTTCTTTCTTGCAAAGCTCAACGGTATACCTTGCGTTTATACTTCCCTGTTCAACAGACATGTTTCCTGAAACAATGCTGATTCCTAAAACTTCAACATCATGCCATTCGAGGGCCATTAATAATGCAACCGCATCATCAGATGCAGTATCTGTATCTATAAAATATTTATTTTTCATATGTCATTAAAGGATATCAAAAGTATTTAAAAGATTCTTTTAAATAAATAAGTAGTTTTAAAATCTAGATTATCGAGTATTCGCTTTTTTTAAATTTATAAAGTTTGCAAAAATGATTAACGCTGCACCCAGGTAGATAAACATATCACCTTGTTCTGAATAAAACATAACTCCAATTAATACAACAATTGGTAATCTCAGCAAATCAATAGGGGCAACCACTGTTGGTGGTGCAAGTGATAAAGCTGTTGTTATGCAGTAATGAGCACCTAAACCAGCAAATCCAATTACTACAATCCATGCAATATTTTCTGTTGTTGGTATGTCTAATCTTCCATCTAGAAGGGATGTAATAAGACCAAATATTAATTGCATTGCAGTTAAGAAAAAAAGGATAGTTAAAGTTGATTCGGTTCTTGTAAGTCTTCTTGTGTAGATATTTGTTAACGCAAAAACAATTGCAGAAATAGCTGCGGCAATTAATCCTAGATTGATACTTTCAATATCTGGTCTAACCGTGATTAATACACCGATAAATCCAATACATACAGAGAGTATTTTAAATTTATCCATTTTTTCATCAAGCATTAAATATGAAAATAGAACTATCCATATTGGCATTGTAAATTCTAATGAGGTGACTTCAGCAAGAGTTATAGATGCTAGTGCATAAAGCCAAAGATTCTGACCAGTAAAATGAGCGACATTTCTTTTTAAGTGTGTTCTTATTTCCTTTAAGTTAATTTCATGCAGTTGTTTCCTCTTTATCAAAAAAAATAAAATAATAGACACCCCTATTACACTTCGATAAAATAAAATTTCAAAAGTATCTATTTGGAGTGAAATCTCTTTTCCTGCAACAGCCATTGAGGTGAGGCAAAAAACCCCTCCGACCATCCATAAAGAGCCCTTTATTGTATCAGTCACAACCTATAAACTTCCACAATATTTTCTTAAAATACCTGTAGGGTAGCTCTCACTAACAACAAAATCTGGATCAGGTGTTAGGGTGTTCTGAGACTTTGAGGACAGGAGATCTCTATATTCATCCGATGTTCTCCAAAATTTGATGCTGTACTCTTGATTGTCTTCCCACCACTGAACCTCTTCTTGAATTGTCCAAATATTATCAATAGATATCAAATGTTTTTCAAGAGCAGTATTAGCATTTTTTGAATCTAAGAAATTGTTATAAAAGCCATCAATCACACTCTGCAGCTCTGAATTATTAATTACATAATTAGTAATTACATTGTCTAATCCATCAAGACCAATTTTATTAATCCTTAACGCTTCATTGACGTAATCTAGTTTAGTGGCATCGACATATGAATAAGTCCTATAGATTTCACTTTCATAAGCTTCAATTTGAATCTCATCAAACACTCTTTCAACCTCATCAGCTAGTTGAATACAATTGTTAATTTTTGTATCTGAAGAAGATTCGACACTTGAACAAAAAACAAAAAACAATAATAAAACTAAATACTTTTTATTGGTCATTGTGCCACCCTTTATTAAAGGGTAGAAGGAATATCGGAATAATGGTAAAGACTAGAAATAGATTTTGTGCAGTATTTAATGAGTACGTTTCAATAAAATAACCTGTGACTGTAGATCCAATAGCGATGCCGGAACCTACAGAACTGGCCAACCAAGAGAATGCCTCTGTTAGCTTTCCACTTTCTGTGACATTTGATACGTAACTATTTGCAAGTAAAAATATAGGGCCTATTCCTAATCCGCAAAGAAAACCAGAGAAGATAATTAGATTCCTAGTTTCAAAAAAATAAAATGTGGAAACTGACAATGCAAGAAATAAAAATACGAAATTATAATTTTTTAAACTCTTCGTATTTTTAAAAAAGTATCCATAAAGCAATGCACTAACAAGTGCGGTAAAACCGTTAACAAGATAATAAAAGGCGGTTAAGTTTTTTATATTCCCAATATCTTCTTTAGCAACAACAAATACCGAGATACTACTTAGGCAGGCGCCAAGAAAAACTAGTGAAACTAGAAGTATTGTTTTATTTTTCGAAAACCATACAGACGTATTATTAGAAGCTATTTCTTTTATATTTCCAATATCAATACTGTTAAAGAAAACAACTCCAATGGTTCCAGTAATGGAACTGACTGCAGCAATATACAAAGCAACTATTGGATTTATATAGTTCGATACGGTTGCAAACACTGATGGACCAATTAAAAAATTTAATTCATCGATTGAAGATTCAATTGCTTGTACTTTTTGATTATCCTCTTCTTTTGTAATAGCTTTCCAGTTTCTGCGGGTATATGCGCCAATATTTGGAACAGAGATACCCAAAAGTATTGAAAGAAAAATATATATAAACTTACTTTGATAATCACCAAGAGTAATTAACAAAGAAGCTGTTACAAACCCAGTTAAGAGAACACTTACAATTTTTTTTTGACCTAGCTTGTCTACCAATCTGCCATTTATGGGTTGTATTAACGCATTTGAGATACTAAAGCTTGCAGCCATTGCTCCACCTATTGCGTAGGAACCTGTTTTGTAATTTCCAAATATAACCATACCTACTTGAAGCATTGAAAACGGAGCTCGACCAAGTGCTCCAAAAAATATTAAATTTTTAGCACCATTAAGACTTATTAATTTTTTGTAAGTTGCTTCCATAGCCATTAGTACATTGTTGTATATAAATAAAGATACCTGTAGAAAAGTTAATTAACTTAGTAAATCTAACAGCATATTCATGAATTTATCATTGCTAGATTTTGTAACTACTCGAACATTTTTATTCTTATCTTCAATATCAAAATAATCTACTATCGTCTGACCCCTAGTGATTCCATCTCTTGTATCAACTATTACATGTAGGTCTTGAGATTCCTCAATTATTGAGTTATCCAGTGCGATAGCCATGGTTATTGGATCGGGTAAATCAAATCCGTAGAAGTCGTACCATTCTTTTGTGAGATTTATTAGGACTTTCTGAATATCAACTGAGAAATCAGCCAACTTAGTATCTAAAGACCTAATTTGTTCAATCTCATCCTCTTTAAGCATTGCGTATTTGTATGAGTTATCCCATCCAACCATTGTAAGTTGTAGATCTGAGTCAAAAACTATTTTTGCTGCTTCCGGATCAACCCATATATTAAATTCAGCAGCAGCGGATACATTCCCTGTTCCGTCAGAAGTTCCCCCCATGACATAGCAGTGGTCAATCTTTGAACCAATAGACGGATCTTTCTCTATTGCTAAAGCTATGTTGGTCAGTGGGCCAAGTGTAACAAGTGTTATTTCTCCAGGATTATTGTTAATTGTTTCAATAAGATAATCTACAGCTCCTGTTTCTTCATATTCTGATGTTTTAGAAGAAATCCCAATATCACCCATTCCATCTACCCCATGCACTGACTGAGCGCTTGCTGATACTGGACTTAAAGATTTAACATGTTCTGTAAATTCTCCAAGAGTATGAATTTCAATATACTCACGCACTAAAGGCTTGTCAGCGCCTGCATAAACTTTAATATCCTGGTCAGCTATTTCAATTGTTGAAAGAGTATTCGTGATTCCTTGTGCAAGGGGTACATTCCCTGAAACAACTGTTATTCCTAAAACTTCAGTTTGGGGATGGAGGAGAGCCAAAAGTATAGCTACTGCATCATCTGAACCTGTATCTGCGTCAATGATAAATTTTTTCATTTAGTACATAGTCGTAATCGTTAAATGATGAGGTCTATGAGTAGCGTGATACTGTTTCCATAACCTGTAATCAAGTTGAGGAATGATTATAGATTTTTCAGCAGGCCTTCTCTTATTAATCTCCTCAGTCAGTTTTGCTGTTATGTATAAACTGGTACTCCTTATTTCAATTTCTTCAAGAGAGTCTCTAGCTATGATTTCACCATTGGTGATTTTATTTCGTAACTCCTCTGAGTATTCGACTATTTTCATAACCTCTAAGGCAACGGGAACAATGTAATCAGCAAAAGCGCTCATCGATTGCATATCCTCAATATAGAAATCTCCTGTTCCTGCAAGTTCGGCATGTATGCCCCAAAATGCCAGCTGAGCAAGCTTATAAAAGTGGATATTATATTTTTCATCATATTGAGAAGTGTCATCAAATCGTGGGAATTCTGAAGTGAGCCTTTCAATAAGGCCTTCCCCATTATCG
The DNA here is from genome assembly GCA_902510965.1 of uncultured Candidatus Actinomarina sp. Lineage (GTDB taxonomy): Bacteria > Actinomycetota > Acidimicrobiia > Actinomarinales > Actinomarinaceae > Actinomarina. The sequence goes on along the minus strand of CABXDM010000010.1, from coordinate 10,886 downwards.
TATAGTTTTTTTGGTCCAGCATTAATAAAATTCATCCAATCACCTTTATAGTCATCAGAAAGTTTTGCTCCCACATTCAAGAGTATGTCTAGTCTTTCTGACATCATTGGCATTTCAATATTTCCCTTAAAAATACTTTTAAGCTGTTTTTCATCAAGATCTGAAAGTACGTTGCCATCATATAACTGTACTCCAGATGATATAGCCTCCTGAATCTGAACAAACATTGCTTCACTATCAGAGAGAACTTTACCTTCACGTACGATTTCATATTTAGTGCTGCTCTCAAAATCTGTGAAAGCAAAGTTAAGTGTATTAATCAACATTGTTGTTCTTATGTGCTCATCAGGATTATTTTTAGATATATTTTGCTCTGGTGGTGGAAAGTCTTCGTAAGCAATCCAATCAGCCACATTCATAATCTGATCTAAGTTCAGGTTTATAGTTTGGAGATTCTCGATAACTGGATTCAATGATCCAAGTACTTTGGAGTCCCAATCAATATTCATAGTTCAAATGATACTAGCCAAAAAAAGTGTTGGAAGATATACTTTCAACATGAATTCAAAAATTTGTGTTATTGGTAGTTCAAATATTGATCAAATAGCATATACCCAAAATATTCCGTCAGACGGTGAGACATTGTTTGGAGATTCGTTTCAGATGGGTTTTGGTGGGAAGGGAGCTAATCAAGCTGTTATGGCTGGGTTGCTTGGAGCTGATGTATTTATGATTACTTGTTTAGGTGATGATGTTTATAAAGAGATGACGATAACCAACTACCAAGCAAATAATGTAAATACTGATCACGTACAACTGGTTAGAGGGTCTAGTGGTGTTGCCCCTATTTGGGTCGACTCAACCGGACAAAATAGAATAATTGTTATCCCTGGAGCAAATAATGAAATAGATGCTCAAAAAGCAATATCTTCAATGACGGAAATTGGAAACATTTCAGTTCTAGTTGGCCAATGTGAAATTCCTATGGAGGTTAATCATGCAGTTTTTGAATTTGCGAAAAGTAATGCTATCACAACAATTTTTAATCCTGCTCCAGCAAGAAAGCTTGAAAAAAAATTTTTAGAGCATGTTACCTGGCTAATCCCTAATGAAAATGAATTTGAGTTAATAAGTGGCCTGGAACCTAATGATGAAAACTTTTTAAGATTCAAGAAAGAAATCCCCTGTAATTTAATTGTCACCCTTGGTGAAAAAGGAGCTGTTTTAGTTGGCGAAGATAAAACTCAACATTTTGATGCACCAACAGTGGCCGCAGTTGATACTACTGGTGCAGGTGATTCATTTATCGGAACCTTTGCATATGAGTTGTCAGAATCAAATTCTCCAGAGGAATGTATAAAAAAAGCAATACAGAAAGCTAGTCAATCAGTTACTAAAAAAGGTACTCAGTCTTCTTATAGCTAGACTTTGTTTACAACTTCTATTGATCGATTGTTAAGCTTGATTCCAAAATAATATTTGTTGCATTGCTAACGGCGTCTAAATATGTGTCTTTATTAAGCGCTTCTTTTCTAGATTGGTCACCATATATTACAAGAAGTGCTCCAGTTCTAACTCGTCTATAGTTTCCAACTACAAATAAAGCTGAAACTTCCATTTCAGAACAAAGGACACCACCACGTACCCAAGCTTCCCATTTTTGATTTAGATCATAAGAGACGGGCTTGGAGTCAGGGTCATGTTGCCCGTAAAAAGAATCTTTTGTTTGAACAATACCTATGTGGTAGGTGCTTCCCTTATCTTTTGCAGCTTGTTCTAAGGCAAAAACCATGTCAGCCGAACCGACGGCAGGATATTCGATTGGCATATACTCTAAAGATGTTCCTTCTTGTCTCACAGCACCATTAGCTATTACTAGATCCCCAACTCTGGTATGTTCCTGCATGGCTCCAGATGTTCCCAGCCTAATCATTGTTTTTACACCAATGTTTGCTAACTCCTCAACACCTATAGCTGTTGAAGGGCATCCCATTCCTGTGGACATTACACTAACTGGCCTACCTTTATAGGTACCTGTGTATGTTTTATACTCTCTATTAAAAGCAACTTCTTTTGCGTCATCAAAATGTCCAGCAATAAATTCAACTCTCCCAGGATCTCCTGGCAGAATTACAAAATCTGCAACATCCTCTGGCTCAAGTCCAATGTGATATTGTTTTTGTCCATCTAGCATTGATTTTTTTTCTGTCATGTTTGAAATGATAATAAATCATTTATAAAAGGTCACTAAAATTTTTTAGAAATCTCTAGAAATTACTGTTAAAAGTGATAGTTTAATGATATGAATATTCCTGAAATTAAATTTCCAAATCTTGATCCAGATTTTATAAAAAATCCCTATCCACACTTAAAAATTTTAAGGGAGTCATCTCCTTTACACAAAGATATAAATAGTGATCTAGTTCTAGTTACAAGATTTGAAGATGTTAAAGGTGTTCAAACTAGTAAAGCTTTTTCATCATCTGAACCCGCAGACTTACACACCTTTAAAAAAACAAATGAAAGTGGGGAAAATTACCCTTACTTTTGGAAAACAGAAGAATTTTCACTTTTGAATCTTGAAGGTCAGTTACATGGAGATCTTCGAGGATTGGTTGCAAAAGCCTTTTCAACTAGACAGGTTCAAGAGCTGAGACCTTTTATGGAAGGAAAGTCGAGTGAGCTTTTAAACAATTTGAAAGGCAGCAGTTTTGACTTGTTAGCAGATTACGCACAGCCATATTCTGTTTCTGTTATTGGTAAATTATTAGGGGTTCCTGAGGAACAATATGACAATTTTTTAGATTGGTCTAACAAAATTGTTAAGATGTACGATCTAGAGGTTTCAAATGAAAGCTCACAGGAAGCTGAAATTGCAGCTAAAGAATTTTATTTCTATATAAATGAATTAATTGATGAAAAAGTAAAAAATCCTGGTGATGATATGATTTCTAGACTTTCACAGGTGACAGAAAATGATCAAAGACTAACTAAGGATCAGATTATCTGTACAGTAATACTTCTTTTAAATGCAGGACATGAAGCTACTGTAAATACAATTGGAAATTCTATTGTGGCATTAAGACAAAATGATATTGATACAAAAGATCTTGATAAAAGATACGAGATAAAAAAAATAATAGAAGAATTAATACGCTGGGATAGCCCTCTCCAATTTTTTCAAAGGTGGGTTTTAGAAGATACGAGCTTGGGTGGATATGAGTTAAAAGAGAATTCGAAAATTGCAATTCTCTTAGGGTCAGCAAATAGAGATGAGCTTGCATTTGAAAATGGTGAAGAAATCAATTTTCAAAGGGATAACTTAAGTCACACAAGTTTTGGAGGTGGAGTCCACTTCTGCTTAGGTGCCCATCTAGCAAGACTTGAATTGGAAGTCTCATTCACAAATCTATTCAAAAATGCCATATCGTTACAAAGTGAACCCGAACGTACCGGTGCTTTTGGAATAAGAGGGTATAAAGAAATTATCGTCTCTATTTAAGAGTCTATTTTATTTATCTCTTCTAGAAGATTGCCTATATTTTGTACAGTTGAGCTAAACATTCCTGCTGTGAATAAGTTCCTGTATCTTCTCTCCTCTGCTGTAAGAGCAATTACAGGTTTGTTTTTAGCATACATATATCCTATTTCTGAAGCTGTCCCTGAATCTATATCTTGACCAGTCACAAGTGCAACCACTAAATCTGAATCATTTAAAGCATGAACATCAGTTTGGAATATAATATCTTTTGTTGATTGAGACATATCGTTATTTTTTAACTCTTCAGGATCAATACCTGTTTGATCCCTATGTGGAAGAAAACAATCATACCCGTTTCCTTCAAGAACTTCTGCTATCTCTTCAAGATATTTTTTTTCATGTACGTTAAAAAGTGGTCCTGCAATGTATATTTTTTTAATCATATTATTTAAACTAAAAGCTTTTCACAAATTCAACAAGGCAAAAAGATAGTATTTTTCTACCAATTATCTCAATAAGTCTTAAACTCTTTTTATGGGTAATTCTAAGAAATATGGAATGAATACCAAAGCTATTCATACTAAAAAAAGAGTTGAGCTTCCAACGGGTGACGTAATGCCACCAATACATTTATCTACAACCTTTGAAAACTCTCAACCTGGTGAATATGAATACTTCTATGGAAGGAGTGGTAACCCAACTAGAGAACTTTTTGAAAGAACAATGGCATCTCTCGAAGGTGTGGAAGATTTTGAATCTATGCACTCATTTGGAATGGCCTCAGGAATGGCCGCTGTAACACTAATTGGTGAGTTGGTAGAGCCTGGTGAGAATGTTGTGATTACCAGAGATGTATACGGAGGTACTACTAGGTTTTTTTCACAGATAATGACAAAAAGAGGTATTGAAGTAAACTTTTGTGATCTATATGATGAGGAAAAGTTAACCTCTTTAATCAACGAAAAGACAAAGTTGGTATGGTTTGAATCCCCTTCTAATCCAAGAATAAATATTTTTGATATTGCAAAGTATGCAGAGATAGTCCACAAAAGTAATGCCTATTTAGTTGCTGATGGTACATTTACCTCACCATTTATAACAAGACACCTAGAACATGGTGTAGATATCGTGTTTCATTCAACGACAAAATATATAGGTGGGCATAGTGACACTCTAGGTGGTGTTGTCACAACAAATAATGAAAAGGTCTGGGAAGTCTTATTTGAATACCAAAAAACAAGCGGTGCAATTATGTCACCATTTGATGCTTATCTCTGCCAAAGAGGTTTGTATACGTTAGGACCTAGACTTGCCATGCACTCTGCAAATGCCCATAAATTGGCTGAATACCTAGAGAACTCTGAACATATTAAAGAAGTATATTATCCAGGGCTACAAAGTAATCCACACTACTTAATAGCTGAAAAACAAATGGACATGTTTGGTGGAATGTTAAGTTTCAATGTTGAAGACCATATAAATCTCAAAATATTTTGGGAGAATTTAGAACTTTTTAAGTTAGCAGTAAGTTTAGGTGGCGTGGAATCATTAATCGAATTGCCTAGGCTAATGACTCATGATTCCGCTGAAGGGACTGAGGCGTCAATTGATGATGATCTTGTTCGAATCTCTGTTGGATTAGAAAATACCGAAGACCTTATAAGTGATTTAGAGTCCGCATTAAATGCTGCAAAGAAATAAACTTAATCCTTTCTCACTTGCTTTAATAAGTGTTTTCACTACATTTTTACTCTTTGCATTCTTTGGTTATAACGGCTGGGGACCAGCAGCAGCAAATGAGCAAGCTATTGGTGAGATTTCTAGATGGTGTGAGCGTGTAGGTAGTGGATTTTTTAGGGAGCCAGCAAATACCTTAGGAAACTTAGGATTTGTAGTTGTAGGCTTGTATATGTTTTTCAGACTTTCAAAAGATGCAACACAGGGAAATACACCTCTATTTGGATCATTTAAGATTGCTCTTCTTTACGCCTCAGCCTCAACCTTTTTAGGACCAGCTTCAATGGCAATGCATGGAACTCATACTAGATTTGGCGCGTGGTTAGACAATGTGTCAATGATTTCTTATGTTCTTATTTTGTGGATTTATAACTTAAAGAAGCTCACAAAATTCTCTTCACGCTCATTCTTTATAACATATTCGGGTCTTTTAGCATATTACGCTTATAGCTATTGGTATCTTGATAGCGGATTAGGGATTGGTGTTGACTTATTTGAACTTAGTATTGGTTTGTGGATTGCCACTGAGGTGCTAGTAAAGATGCCAAATATTTATGGGAGACTACTATCTGGTTTCACTGTCTTATTAACTCAACAACTATTTGGTAGTCCGGTTATTGATTCTATACAGAACCTACAAGAAAACTGGGAAATGCTTTTATATTTTATTCCAGCATTAATTCCTAATTTAGAGGAAGGTACTATAAGAAAGTACACTCCATGGTTCTTTATTGGTGTTGCTTCATTCTTTGGAGCGCTTATTATCTGGGAAACGGGTGTTCCAGAACATCCATGGTGTGAACCAGATTCATGGCTACAGGCACATATGGTTTGGCATTTACTTTGTGCAGTAGCAACCTTGAGTTTCTTTAATTTTTTTAGAACTGAAAAATTTATTAAGGCCTAAGGTACATTAAATCTTTTTGGTTTAATTCAACTACTTCTCTAGAAAAATAGTTTTGATACATATCATTTTCTATCCAGTTATCAACTTGGTCATCATAGTACTTAGACATGACGTGACCAGATTGTCCTGAAGGAAGTACAGTTCTTGAATTATCTAAATTACTCAGATCAACAACCATTCTCATAGAAGGATAACTCCCTATTGTAAAATCATCTCCAAAACCCCAGTCTGTTGAGTTTATGGCAAAGTTAGATCCACTTGTTTCAACAGGGCCAATATTTACTAGACCTGTCAGTATTGGGATTCCTGCTTCTCCCAACAAGTTTGTTGGATAAGTAATTGTATGTATTTTTCCCCACTCCCAATCTTTGCTATCTGAAGAATCAAAAATCTCAACTATTGCCTTATCAGAAATATTTAATGTTCTTTCCAAAATATCAGTTAAGTTTTCTTTACCTGATGTGTTCACATCATCCCACATAATATGATTCGGATTTTTAAGCAGAGTTCTAAATATTTCAGATGTTGAATCTGAGTTACCCGGTTGAAGTGATATCTCGTTACCAGCATTGTCGAAGACAACTAATTCCTCAAAAGTTTGTTCAGCTAAAGTTTTGTAAAATACCGCCCAAGCAGCTGCTCCCGTAGACTCTTTGTTCATTTCGAACTTTTCTTCACTTATGGCCCACTCTTTAAGTTCTGTCAGAACTTGTGAATCAATATACACATTATTGAAAACATAGGGTAAGACATAAGCAGCTGAGTAATCAAAGTTATTAATTTGCATAGTCTGCATGTCATCTATTGAGATCTTATCTGCCATATACTGATTAATTACTCTTTCTATAGCTTCAGCCCTATAGCCTCTTGAGTAGTAATTTGGCCATGGTTGATCTGGATGAACTGACTGATTGGCAGTAATAATATATCCAGAAGATGGATTTAATGTAAACGGTAAGTCTTCAAATGCGACAAATCCCTGCCAATCATTTTCACTTATCCAACCTTCGATTGGTAAATCTCCGAATAAACCCTCTTTTCGAATTGGTAATTTTCCAGGTGATTGATAAGCAATATTGCCATCTCTATCTGCATACAATAAGTTTTGAGCAGGAACGTGAAACTTCTTAGTTGCCTCTCTAAATTCTTCCCAGTTTGATGCATAGTTGAAATCTCTAATTCCTACGAAAGTTTTTCCTGGAGTTAATGCTGACCATGAAAGCGAGACTGCAAAATCATCAGGCAAGCTAATCCTTGCTTCTTCTCTAAAAGTACTTTCTCCGTCTTCGGAAATGAGATTTATTGGGAAACTTCTATCTGAAACAATTGGGCCGTGGTGTGTTTCTCTTACTTCAATCACTATTGGTTCCGAACCTGCAACCTCGATTATTTCAGTTGTTCTCTCTATGTCCATCCAGACATCATCAACTTGGTATTGATTTTCATTTCCAGGATTAATTTTTTCAATAAATAAATCTTGTACGTCTGGACCCATATTTGTGAATCCCCATGCAATATCACTGTTGTAACCAATGATCACATAAGGTGAACCGGCAAACGAAAAGCCGACTGAATCTAATTCACAATCACGGTTTTTAGGAAAGCAGTGTAAACCATTTTCATACCAGATTGCAGGCAGCTGTACTGATAAATGTGGATCGTTGGCCAAGAGTGGCATTCCTGTATCTGTATGCTTACCGCCTACTACCCATGAATTAGACCCTAATGACTGATTTGTCTGCATATCTTTTGTTACATATTTGATAAAAAAGGACTGAGTCATCTGTTGGAAATTTTTTGATTTACCTATAGAGGCAAAAGAGCCTTTCCCTTCCCATTCTTCAACTATATATGGGTGTTCATCTGGGAATGGTGGAACAAGTAAATCGGCTATCTCTGGAGTTAACGTATTGTATGTTTTTGAATTTGAAATCTCTGATCTATAATTGCCGTTCAAATCATACGCCATCATTTTTGCCCAGGCTAATGGATAATGAGGTTCGTAGGTATCTACCACGTAGTCTGGATTTAAAAACTGAAGTACAAAATGTTCAAGACTTAATCTGTTTTGTGGCCGTGATTCAATATAAGCATTAATTCCAGCGGTATAGTTTATTAAATCATTCTTGAATTCAGGCTCTAGGTTTTCGTACTCTTCAAGAGCAACTTTATGAAAACCAAATGTCCTAAATAATAAGTCTGCACCAACACCAGGTTCTCCAATTAAAGATGCAAGACGACCTGTACTTAGATGGCTCCAAAATTCAAGTTGCCAAAATCTATCTTGAGCGTGGACATATCCTTGTGCAAAGAGTATGTCGTCAACATTAGTTCCATATATATGCGGTATCCCTCTTTCATCTCTAATCACTTCGACAAAATCAGTTAAAGGTAGACCTGTGACATCAATCTCATGGTCAGGAAGAGGCATTCTGAAAATTACTATCCCTGCAATTATTACAATTGCCTGTAAGCCTATGAGCGTAATAATCACCCATTTAAAAAATTTTTTCATGACTCCCCTTTTCTATTAGATTAGGTCTCATAAGTTAAGATTGTCTATCCAGTTTGATATTTCTTTTACTGTATTCTTGTAAACTTCTAAAGCATGCTCATCAGACTCGTAAGAAGATCTACTGGGGTCGACAAAAGAATTGTGTACTCTTTTTATAGCATTTGGAAAAACTGGACACGTTTCTTGTGCTGAGTTACAGACAGTAAGCACATAATCAAATTCCTCATTAATGAAGTCATTAACTAATTTTGGATACTGTTTACTGATGTCGTAACCAACTTCAGCCATTGCTTGAACTGCATAAGGATTTACTTGTATTTCGGGATGTGTTCCTGCCGAGTAAATTTCAGCTTCTGGATACTTGCTTTTAAGTAAACCTTCTGCAATTTGTGATCTACAAGTGTTTCCGGTACAAATTACTATTATTTTCATAAATATATTCTATTCAAATTAGTACCCTAACCATATGGATTCACAAGCAAGTAAAGAAAAACGATTCGTCTCAACATTAGAAAAAGTTGTTATGTATGTCATGTATGCAGTTTTTGGTGTTATCAATGGAGCAATTATTTTTAGCGGCGAGTATGGTGCACTTGTCGTAATGGTTCCTATCACTGTCTTCTCTTTAGGGGTAACCAAATGGGGAATGAAATGGCAAAATGAAAGATATGTTCGCTCAGCGGAGAATCAAGACGATATAGGGAATTTAAAGACTACAATTAACGACTTAGAAAGACGAATATTAGAACTGGAGAAGCAATGATAAGTATTGATTTATTACTGAAACACATGGCCTGGGCAAATCAGGAAATATATAAGGAGGTTCAGAAACTCGATGATGGTGTATTAGATTATTATGTTATTGATCCAGAGTGGACTGTTAGAACAATCATGATTCATATTGCAGGTGCTTCACATCTCTACGGTCAGCGTTTAAATGGGGAACCTTTTTCACGTTTTGAACTTAAAAATACTGATGGTCCAGAAATGATTACTGAGCTTCTCTCAGAACTAGACCGAATTGATCAAAGCTTAATGAAGAATCTTGACAGAGAGGATGAGGAATTTACATATGCAACTTCGAAGGGTGAGCAATCAAGCAAGGTTTCTATAGTGCTTTCACAACTAATTTTCCACGCTGGTGAGCACAGAGCACAGATTGTTGCTGCATTAGATAAACATAATGAACGTTCTATCAATTTAGACAAATACTCTGTTTGGAGTTACATCTCAAGTTTAAATTAGATTAAAAAGGTTAGAGATCCAGATTAAGCTCTTCTGCTGTGTAGTCCCATAATTGTTTTCTTAATTCGTCATTGTAAACAAGTCTATTAAGTCTCATTGTTCCTGGTTTTCCATAAATTCCAAAATACTTGGGAGCAAAAGTTTTTTGAGCCGAGATATCTTTTGCTTGAATTGCTTTAAGAACTGGTTCTGTACCTGTTGCAATATTTGTAGATATATATGTAAACGCTGATTTTCTTATATTTGTGACTTCATACGGCCTTGATTGTCTTGATTTTGTAATACCTGGATGTGCGATTGCAACAGACACTTCACTATTAATTCTTTTCTCAAGTTCACATGCAAACATTGACCTATATAAATTTGTTAAATTGTATCGAGAACTAGGCGTAAAGCTTTCTTTGCTGTGTAGGTTTTTTAAATATAGTTTTCGTGCCAGATACATAGAAAGACTTGAGACTTGAACCATGCGTCCTTTATTTTCACGAAGATTATCAAGAAGTCTTAGTGTGAGCCTATATGCTCCAAAATAATTCACTGCAATCATTGACTCAAATCCCTCTTCAGTAAGATTAAAATCTTGATAAATTAATCCAGCATTATTGTACAAAACATCTACACCGCTATAAGATTGAGAAATTTCATTAGAAAAATTATCTATGCTTTTAGGATCTGAGAGATCTAACTCTATAAATGTTGTTTCTTCTCCTAAAAACTTTTCAGCCTGTTGTCCTTTTGTTATATCCCTACAAGCAAGAATAACCTTGTAGTTATCGTGAACTAATTGCTGAGCAACAGAAAGCCCTAAACCTTTATTTGCACCTGTAACAATTGCTAGTTTTTTCATAATTTTTTAACTCCTTCAATTCTATACTTAAAGGAATGTATTATTTGTTAGCCTCTGGATTAGTTCTAATTATTTTTAGATACTTTAATCTTATTCCAAGTCTGTCGAATAAATTTTGGAGATATGTTGATTATTTATTACTAATTTTTGCTTT
>CABXDM010000009.1 GCA_902510965.1 uncultured Candidatus Actinomarina sp. | reverse complement strand
TTAAGCATAATGATGAAATATCTATGACTGTGGATAATGCAAAGCTGATAATTACTAAAGGATATAAAACTTGCTCTATTTGTGACACTAAAGAGGTGACTACTCAGGTAAGTGACAAATTACTTTGTGATAGCTGTATTTCAGAAATTAAAGGTCTTTAATCTTTTCGTAGATTTCATTAGTTGAAATATCAGCAATTAAAGAAATCGTCTTAGCTATTTCACGTTTTGGAATATCATATTTTAATAAATTATCAACAGCACTTTCTACATCAAGGTCAAGTCTTGTTTGCTTCTGTAATCCCGCAATCACCATGGTAATCTCGCCTTTAACATCATTTCCTTTGAACTCTTCTAATAACTCTTTTGCAGTACCTCGATAAATAGTCTCAAATTTTTTAGTGAGCTCTCTACAAATAACTATTTCGTTAGTGATTCTTTCTTTGACAAAAGTCTCCAAATCCTTCGACAATCTTTTTGGCGAGGTGAAACACACCGTTGTAGTATCAGAAGTAACTAACTCGGAAATAAATGATGATCGTTCTTTTCCAGACCTGGGTATAAAACCAATAAATCGAAATTTACTCAGATCAAATCCTGATAGTGTCAAAGCAACAATAACACTAGAAGGTCCAGGGATGGATTCAATTTTTATTTTCTTATGTGCAAGTGCGGCAACTAACTCCGAACCCGGATCAGCAATCAGTGGGGTTCCTGCATCAGAAAGTAAGGCGACATCTTTACCAGAATCTAGTAAATTTTCAATTTCATTTAACTTTTCTAGCTCATTCCCAAGGAAATATGAATACACAGGCTTTTTTATATTTAGATGGTTTAGTAATTTAAGAACTCTTCGAGTATCTTCACCGTAAATACAGTCAACTTTACTCAAAGTTTCTGTGAGCCTTGTGGAAATGTCAGAAAGATTTCCTATCGGTGTTGCACATATAAATAGAGTGCCCAAAGTATTAAAAACGACTTATCTGTGTAGTAATTTCATTAAATATTTCTAAATCTTGAGTTAGTAACATTCTTACATAATTACTGTCATTAGAAATCCAGACATTCGTATCCCCAATATAGAGCATGCCACCTTCGAAAGACTCAACACTTGTAAATCTTTGCTGAACGTTTGCCCAAGCGATATAAGCGTTGTAGATTTCTTCTAAATCTTCTGGCGTGTCCCCAGTCATTTTTAATGACATCATTAGTTGTTGAGATGAATTTACATAATCTTTCCACGCACCTCCACCAAGTCCAATGGCGGCCTTTACAGAAGCTACCCTGCCAATTGTGTCTTGGAGGATATAAGGTATGTCTAATGCTCCTATTGTTCCCTCTTTGACTAAGTTGTAGTCAGCAACAATTAAATCTTCAATAATTACATTTTCATACACTTCTCCTGAAAAATATTTTTCAGGTTCATAAATTTGTTCCGCAGTTGGTAGCTGATATAAAGCCTCATTTATAGCTTCCATCCCGCCTTGATTATTAATTTGTTTAACTAGTTGTGGGCCAAAAGAGTAATACAGTTCATTTGGAATATAAAAGTAAGTAGGTAGTTGAACTCTGCAAACAAAATTAGGCTGTTGTGAATTCATGGCAGTCCTATCATATTGATCAAGGCCAGATTCCCATCTTGCCTGGACTAAATCAGCTTGAGCTTCCATAATGGATCTTCTACCGGCATAGTCGGAAAAATCATCTTTCTCTTTCATTTCGTCATACCAACCAGCAAGATCTATTACCTGTCCCTGTAGTGTGTGGGTTAGTTCGTGAACTAGTACACTTTGCTCCCAGAGATTAAATTTCTGTTGATTTGTTTTTACCGGGACTCTTAGTACTTTGTCCACCAAGTTATATGATCCTGATGAAGCACATCTTTGATACTCAACGAGAAGATTTTTCATCGCTTCTGGAGAAGCAGTGCTTAATCCCCACATGTTTTCTGATAGTACAGCTCTCTCCCACTCGCCCTCTTCATAGTCTTCTTCAAAGTTGTCTAAAAAAGATAGCTCATTATATTCCTGGTAACCATTACTCGTATACAACTCATATTTAGGGTATTCCGTATAAGTTAGACCTGTTCTTTTTTCAACAAAAGCAATCAGTTCATCAAACTGCTCTTTCATTTCTGGCTTCATTTCAATCAATTCAATTCCATATTCATCAAGAGCAAACACAGTACTTTCAGGCACTGTCGTTGAAGTTGTAGTCGTGGTGGAAGTAGATGTTGTAGACTCTGAAACAGGTGTAGTTGTTTCTTCAATAGCTTCGGAGGCACAGGAAGTAATCAAAATAAAAGCTAGTAAAGTTATTAGTTTTTTTCTCATAGCTTATAAGAATACAACTATTCTTATATATTGAGAGAATAAAATTAGGGAGTAATTTTGATAAAAGAATTTAGAAATTTTATAAATAGAGGAAATGTTGTAGAACTAGGAGTTGCATTTGTTATGGGTGCCTCTTTTAAGTCTTTAGTTGATGTTTTTACGAAACGTCTTGTTGAGCCTGTAATCGGACTATTTTTAAATCTACCCAACTTAGAGAACCTTGGTTTGTTTGGCGATATAGACCCTGCTTCTGGAATTAATGCAGGAAGTGTGGGTGCTTTTCTTGGTGAAGTAATCAACTATACGATTATTGCTTTTGTTATGTTTCTTGTAATTAAAGCATACAACCACTTTGAGGACGTGGTTGGAGATGATGAAACTGAAGAAGTTGCATCGGAATCAAAAGAAGTTGTTTTACTAAAAGAAATAAGAGATGGTATTAATAATTTAAGCACTAAGTAATCTAAACGAATGAAGCAGAATAGTTTAAAAAATCTTTATCTCTATTCGAAAGAACAAGAAACGAAGGTTCGTCGAGGGATACTTTACTCCATACTTAACAAACTTTTTGACTTAGCTCCCCCTGTTCTAATTGGAATTGCAATTGATATCGTAGTTGAAGGTTCAGACTCTTTCTTAGGTAGCCTTGGAATCGAAGATAGAAGAGAACAACTTATAGTTCTTGCTTTTTTAACATTTATAATTTGGGCTTTAGAATCAACCTTTGACTACGTTGCAGCAGTAACCTGGAGAAATATCTCACAAGACGTAGAGCACAGTTTAAGAACAGACACATTCAAAAATGTTCTTGGATTAGATCTTCAGTATTTCGAAAACAAGTCATCAGGAAGATTAATGGCTGTGTTGAATGATGATGTAAATCAGTTAGAAAAATTTCTAGATACCGGAGCTAATAAGCTGTTACAAACTTTAACTACTGTAGTGGTTATCGGAGGAACATTTCTCTACATCTCCCCGCTAATAGCAATATTTGCCTTCATTCCGATCCCAATCATCATATTTGGTTCATTTAAATTTACCAAAACAATTGCTTCTAGATACACGCGTATTAGAAACGCAATCGAGACCTTAAATGCAAATCTTTCAAATTCCCTCTCTGGAGTGTTAACAGTTAAAAGCTTCAATAGAGAGGAAAAAGAGTTTAATCGTATTCTTACATCCTCAACGGAAGTAAAAAGTGCAAATTATCATGCTATAAAGCTCTCTGCTGCTTTTATTCCAATAATTCGAATAGCTATTTTATTTGGCTTCACTGCAACACTTTTAATTGGAGGATTCATGGCTTTGGATGGTGAAATTAATGTCGCCATGTATTCAGTTTTGCTTTTTATAACTCAACGACTGCTTTGGCCCCTTACTGAACTCGGAGATACATTTGACCTATACCAACGTGCAATGGCTTCATTTAAACGAATCAATGCACTAAAAAACACACAGCCTGATATCCAAAATGGTTCTATAGAAGCTGGAAGTATTGAGAAATTTATATCTTTAGAAGATGTTAATTTCTCTTATGTAGATAACTTTCCTGTATTAAATGATGTCTCAATAAATATTAAAAAAGGTAGTACTACTGCGATTGTAGGAAGTACGGGTTCAGGAAAATCTACACTAATAAAATTACTCCTACGACTCTACGATGTGAAAGCTGGAAAAATAAAATTTGATGATAAAGATATTAGAGATTTGAATATCCATAGTCTAAGAAAAACCATTGGTTTAGTAAGTCAAGATATCTTTCTATTTGAAGGGACAGTTTTTGAAAATATTGCATATGGAAATCTAGAAGCAAGCAATGATGATATTTGGAAAGCAGCAAAACTATCAGAATCAGATGAGTTCATTAATCTTCTGCCAAATAAAGAAAATACAATCGTCGGTGAACGTGGACAAAAACTTTCTGGAGGCCAAAGGCAGAGAATTTCTATAGCTAGAGCTATCTTAAAAAATCCTGAGATTTTAATTCTAGATGAAGCAACATCTGCGGTTGACAACGAAACAGAGGCAGCAATTCAACGATCATTGGATACCTTAAAAGAGGGGCGAACTGTAATAGCTATTGCTCATAGACTTTCAACCATTAGAAACGCAGATATTATTTATGTACTTGAAAAAGGCGAGATTGTAGAAAGTGGAACTCACGAGGAACTTGTTAAATTAAAAAACGTTTATGCAAACCTTTGGGATGTCCAAACAGGTAAAAAATTTAATTCAAAACTTTAGATGCTATATATTCACCAATAGCAAGTGATGCCGTAGCTGCAGGACTAGGAGCGTTCAGAACATGCAGTGATTTATACCCCTCTTCAAATAAGAAATCATCTAACAAACTTCCATCGTCAGATACAGCTTGTGCTCTCACACCTGCAGGTCTTTGGACCAAGTCTTCTGATGCAATCCCAGGTAATAATTTCTTAACTTCTTGAACAAATGCTGCTTTATTTAGGGACCTATACATTTCATCAATTCCAGTCTTGAAATATTTTCTCCCAAGCTTGACCATTCCTTTATAAGTAATAGTTTCTAGAGTTTCAAATAGGTTAAATTTTGTCCACGAATACCCTTCCCTTGAAAAAGCTAGTACTGCATTTGGGCCAGCTTCTATTCTTCCATCAACAGTTTTAGTTAAATGTATTCCTAAAAATGGTAAATCTGGATCTGCTATTGGATAAATCATGTTGTTAAGGAGATGACTCTTTTCATTAACAATTTCGTAATACTCACCTCTGAAAGGAATGATTTTAACCTTTGGGTTTAATCCATCTAGTTTTGCGACTTTATCAGAAAACAATCCAGCGCAATTTATCAAGAAATCACCAGTAAAAGTTTCTTTTTTGCTGCTGACTAACTTTGCATCGTTATTTTCTGTTATATTCACAATTTCTTGAAAGTATTCAACATCTCCACCTTTATTTCTAAAAATGTTAGCCATCGTTTCAGTCACAATTTTATAGTCAACTACTCCAGCTTGAGGTACAAATAATCCCTGAAGAATTTTGGAATTTGGTTCTTTATCAATAAGTTCATCTTTTTCCAATACCTGCACTCCACTCATTGCTAATAATTTTGATCTTTCAAAGAGGGATTCTATTTTTTGCATATTCTCATCTACAACAATTTTGCCTTCAAGCCTATACGGGATATTATTTGACTCTAAAAACTTAAGCATTAACTCTCTACCTCGTATACATAGATTAGATTTGAATGAATTAGGTTTATAGTAGATCCCGGAATGTAGCACTCCAGAGTTACGTCCTGATTGATGCAGTCCAACAGAACTTTCTTTTTCAAGGATAAGAATTTTTTTATTAGCTTCTTGAAGCTTTAAAGCAGTAGAAAGCCCCACGATGCCACCACCGATAACAATAAAGTCATATTTTTTACTACTTCTCACTTTGGTGGAGGTGCGGGGAGTCGAACCCCGGTCCTTTTAAGCTACCTAACAGCTTCTCCGAGCGCATCTGGTGTTAATACTTTTGAGAAAGACACCAGAGACATATTCTCAAAAGTTTTCTACCTTAATCTTAAAAGTTAATCGGTAGCTTAACTTAGCATCCCACATTTCGACGCCGATACCACCCGAGGTGGGAGCCCCGATGGTCGACGAGTCGCATTAAGCGGCTAAAGCCAATTTAGGTTTGGCAGTTATATTGTTTTCCTACGTTTTTAACGAGGCCCTAGGTCCCTCGGCTCGCTACTGAGAGACTCACTTCAAAGTCGAAGCCAGTTCACCCCCATACAACTATTATGGTTATAAAGTTAAACTTAACCAAGGTAATTTATGAAAATACAAGGAAATGATTTTGCATTAACTTCAAAGTTGACTGTGGAATTAAATAGTGATGATAATGAAGGTCTCATTTTTATCCCTAAAAATCTATCACTATATGTAGAGATCGAGAATTATTTTGGAAAAATAATAATTAATAATCTGAGGATTGAAACCCACCAAGACCAATTTTCTTTAACTAAAAGGGGTTTAGAGGGATTAACTGCATCCCTTGATATAAAGCTTTTAGATAGATATCTCTTTAAAATGCTTGGTGATAAGTCTGGAATTAGCCATAGTCCTTACAACTATTTTATGAAACATGACTTTACTAGCTTTGAGAAAAGTAGAAGAATAACAGATTATGATTGGGCAATGTTTGGCTCGTTGTACGTCTTTGCATGTAACGTTCTGCCAGATTCCGTTAAAGTTGAACTTTCTCTAGCTAAAGAATTAAGGATTTCAGAGGAAAATTTTAAGCGATACCTCAAAAAAACACCTAAATCAATTTTTCTTAAAAATGAGCATATTGAATCACGCGGTGGAAATCTCACCTTTGAAGCTGAGGAATTGATTGTCTCTCAGCTTTCAGAAGAAAACAAAAAACTTTTTGAAGAAAATCCTTACTTAAAGTTTTACTCAGGATCAGATTTAGCCTGAGGTCGGACCATTGAAATTAATTTATTTATTTTAATTTTCCACATCTCCCTATCTTTAATATGAGCATCTTTCCAACTTATATCATGAGCTCTATTATACGGATGCCCTGTATACCTATTTGACAGCTTATCAATGTGAGTATTAGCTGAGCTATCATCTATGACCTCTTGTACCTCTCCCCTTATTTCCCAACTGGAATACATTGCATCGGGTTCAAAAATAACAAGTGAGATATTATTGTCACTTCTAATATTAAAAGTTTTTTGTCTACCTTTTTCTGTATTGATAATTAGATTTTCACCTAGATAATCAATCCACATTAAATGGTTTTGAATTTCATTAGTGTTCAAATGTGTTGCCATTGCACAAAATGCATTTTTATTAATTGCTACTTTTAATTCATCAGGAAGTTGCATAATTCCAATTTTAAAGCAAAAATATTAAATATGGCATTTATTAACATCTTTAATTTTGAAAATTCTAGTGGATTGTTGAAAAAAGAATATGAAAAGGGAATTAGGCGCGCTGGCCGTATTTGGAAGGTATTAACTATTCAGTCTCAAACACCTGAAATCTTACAAGACTCTATGAGGTTATACGGTTCCACAATGTACGGAAATTCTAAGATAGACAGATTTGATAGAGAATTATTAGCCGTGGTAACTTCATTAGCAAATGAGTGTGAGTACTGAGTACGGTCACATTTACATGATCTCCGGTCGGAGACCCAAAACCAAAAGCTTGTTGATGAAATAGCAGACAATTGGAAAAATAGCTCCATAACTGAAGTTCAAACTGCGATATGTTTATTTGCTGAAAAGTTAACTTTACAGCCAAGCACTATTACTCAATTGGATATTGATACTCTTTCAAACTTTGATTTGAGTGACAAGGAAATATCAGAGATCGTCCAAATAGTCTCCTATTTTAATTACATAAATCGTGTTGCTGATGGTTTAGGACTCGAACCAGAAGACTTTATAGATGAAAAAGGTTACAAAATTAATTAAGTGTAATTTGAAGTTTTTTTCGCTTAAAATTAGATAATGAATAACAAGACACAGTTGATAATACTTTTTACAGTCCTAACAGCAGTAGCGATCTCAGCATTATCTTACTTTTCAAATTCAGAAAATGAAGTTGATGTTTCAGTGGAAGAAGTGCAAACTGAAACTGTCAAACCCCTTGAAAGTACTTCAACAACTCAGCTTATAGAAAAATTTCCTTTTCCAGATGAAAGCCTTCAAGATTTTATAAATCAAATTTATACAAAAAATATAACAAACTGCAAAACTAAAATTGAATTTACCTACTCTGAGCCAGAGTGTTTGAAAGATACTTATGAAGCGAACTTGCTAATTATAAAAGAAAAGAACACTTACGAAGAACTAGCTCAAGAGGCTAATAGTTTTCTAGTACAGAACACTAAAGATTTATCTCAAAACAACATAAATAAACTTTTAGAGATAATCAAATATAAAGAAATTATTGAAAATCTTGAACAGGAAACAAGGCTCATCAGCGCTTTATATGAAGAAAGATTTGAATCAAGTATTAAAAGAACAGCTATTTTTGCCAATAGTGACGAACTCCTACAAGCGCAGGTAATATCATATAACTTTTTAAAAAGTGGCTGCATCAATAGAGGACTGGTCAGCAGTGAAGATGCATGGCTGTATCCTGAAGAAATACAGGTTAGAGATGAAAGCTTAATAAATTTTGCATTAAAAATTGAGCCGAGCATTCCGATTGGTCCTGATTGTATGGGAAAATTAATTACATCTATTCTTAATGACCCTAGAGGTTGGAAAAATATTACAGAGAAAGAATTTTTACTTGTCAGTGAAGAAGATGCTGATTTTACTTTTATTTTTTCATCTCCAGATAAAACGGATGAACTTTGTGCACCTTTGGAAACTAATGGTATTTACTCGTGCCGGAACGAAGAAGAGATAATCATTAACTATTTCCGTTGGGAAAATGGTGCTATTGATTTTGGCAATGATATGAAAACATACAGACTTTATTTAATAAATCATGAAACTGGTCACATTTTAGGTTGGGGTCATACTGGTTGCCCCAAAGATGGAGCTCTAGCACCGGTAATGATGCAACAAAGCAAAACTACAGATGGTTGCACTCCTTATGGATGGCCGTTATATGAAATCATAGATATGAAGTATGGATTTGATACATTCGTTTCTTTGGAAGAAGATTAAGTTAGTTTGGTGCCAGCCTAAAACAACTAAATCGTATTTTAATTATGCACATTAATTATTTCTATGACAACTAGTTTTTTAGAAATCCGTAGCATTGACTGATGCAGAAAAATCTCCACTTAAAATACTCTTAACATTTTTAATTGTATCTGAACCTGCCTTGAGCTGTGCTTCTCGTGTTGAAGCACCCAAATGTGGAAGTGTGATTGAAGATGACTGAGTTAATTCTGCTGTATATGCTGGAGGTTCTTGTTCATAAACATCAAGAGCTGCTGAAAAAAGTTTTCCTTCTTCAACAAGACGTAAAACTTCGGATTCATCAACAACACCTCCCCTGGATGTATTCACGATAATTGAATCTTGCTTCATAAGTGATAACTTCTCTTTAGAAATAAGATTCATGGTCTCTTTATTCTTAACAACATGAAGAGAAACTACATCAGCTTGTTGTAAAAGATCGTCTAATTCCATTTTTGTTTCATTTTCGGTTGATTCTTGGACATATGGATCAAAAAATATAATTTGCATTCCAAAACTCTGCATTCTTGTCGCCACTAACCTTGCTACTCTTCCAAATCCCACAAAACCTAGAATTTTTCCGTGTAACTCTATTCCAGTCAAGGCTGCTCTATCCCACTTTTTTTGCTTTAGGGAATTGTTTCCTTTTACGAGATTTCTCGCGGTAGCGATAATTAATCCAACAGTTAGCTCTGCAACAGAAATAATATTTGCTTCTGGAGAATTGGTTACATGCACACCTTTTTTGGTAGCTTGTGGAATATCCACATTGTCCAGCCCCACACCACATCTTGCGATAATTTTTAAGTTTGCTCCTTCTTTAATAACTTCCTCATCTATAGAAGTTGCGCTTCGAATAAACACCAGGTCTGTATCGGGAATATGGCTGAGTAATTTTTCTCTTTTATTTTCTTCAGTTGATATATCTACACAATTACCCATCTCTTTTAACTCTTGTAGGGCTAAAGCGTCTAATTTATCGCATATTAAGATTTTCATTTTACTTCCGTTAACTTATTTAATGCTAACTGATGTAATTCTTTAGAAGCTGATGCTAGAACATAAACATTCTTTTGATTATCGACAAGTTTATTCCCCTCCCAGTCAGTGATAACTCCTCCTGCTCCTTCAACAACTTTAATGAGGGGTAAATAATCATGAGGAGCTGATAACCTTTCAGCGACTATATCTAGATAACCACTCGCTAAAAGTCCATAGTTGTAACAATCGCTACCTGTGGTAGTTACCTTTACCGAATCTTCAAGTGATTGATATGCCTTCCATTTTTTCATACCAAATTCATGACTCGATGTGGTTGCCATCAAAGCATTCTCAAGTGTTTCTACGGATTGACAAATTGTTATATTTCCATTTACAGTAGTTTGATTCTCTCTGAAAGATATCCATCTTTCTTTAAGAGCTGGACAATCAATAACCCCTCCTATTAATTCATCGCCTTGTTTCAAGCCGATAAGTGTTCCAAAATCATGTTTTCCAGCGATGAAACTACGAGTACCATCGATAGGATCAATAATCCAAGTAAAGTTCGATTCATTATTCAAGTCTTCAAACTCTTCACCAATTATGTTATGGGTGGGGTAGGCTTTTTGAATATTTTTTCTTATCAGAGTTTCAATTTCACGATCAGCATGCGTAACAGGACTTTGATCACCTTTTAGTGAAAGATTTCTGGTTTGTCTAAAGTAATTTAGAGCTATCTTTCCAGTTTGATCGAGTAATTTATCTACGAAATTCGTTAACTGAGTCGCACTTAAGTTGTCAGTAGTCAAGTTTATATTGTTCCGAGATCTCTGAGTTTTTGCTCAAGTTGAACATCACTTGGCTCAACCAAAAAAGTATCATCTGGAAAAACTATTGTGGGTATTCTTCTCGCACCTTTTTGAAGTTCTTGTATATATGAATTTGCAACATCATCTTTATCAACATTTACAACATCGAAAGAAACATTTAGGGACTTTAACAAGGCTTCAGATCTTACACAATCTCCACACCAGTCGGTGCTATACATCATTATATTTTTCATTGATCTCCTGAATTAAATGGGTCTGTCAATAAGGATAAAACATTGCTTAAACTTTCTAAACTTTCAAACGCAGTTTGCAACTGATTGATACTGTCTAATGCAATATCCAATTTTGGAAGAATTGCACTAACTTCATCAATAACTAATAGAGCATCGTTTAGGTCTTCTGAGACTACTTGTATTTGTTGAAATACAAAAAATCCAAATAAGGCAAAGATTACAAGAGTTAAAACTTGTAAAAAGAGAACAAGTTTTAGCATTATTAACTTAAAGCAGTTATTTTTTCTTTTATTGTTTCTTTTGGTTGGACTCCAACAAAACGTTCTTTTACTTCCCCATCTTTAAGAATAACGACAGTTGGTACACCCATTACTTGGTTTGCTCCTGCGATTTCAGGAAATTGATCAACGTCAAGCTTAACAAACTGTACATTTTCAACTTCTCCCTCTAGTTCTTCTAAGATTGGGCTTAATACTTTACACGGACCACACCATGTTGCGTGGAAGTCAATAACTACTGGTGTTTCAGAGTTTTGTAAGGCCGCATATTCTTCGGCGTTTATATCTTTCATTGTTTCTCCTTTGTGATGTAAATTCATTGTATAAACATGACGTTTATACAAGTAACTTCATAGTCAGTTATTTTATAAACTATACTTATCAAATGAGTTCTATAGTCGTATCACCTCATCACTTATCCTCAAGAGCAGGAAAAAATATATTACAAAGTGGTGGTAATGCCGTAGATGCCGCAATAGCTGTAAATATTGTTCAAGGTGTAGTCGCCCCTGAGACATGCGGGGTAGGTGGAGATTTATTTGCACTTATTTGGAGAGATGGATCAGTTGAGCCAGATTGTCTAGATGCATCAGGGTATGCGGGTTCTAAGGTTGACGGAGAAACCATTCCAGGGGATACTATTCCCCTCAATCATCCAATGTCGGTCACAGTGCCAGGTGCTGTGGATGGATGGTTTAAGCTTCATGAAAAATATGGTTCATTAGAAATGTCAAAAATCTTTGCAACTGGTATCGAAATTTGCCACGAAGGCTTTGAAATAAATCAAGAACTTGCACAAAGTTTAGATATCCATCAGAGTGACCTTGGTGGACAAAGGTCATCAGTCAGTTTTTATAAAAATTTACTTCCTTTAACTGCTGGTACCCACATAAGACGTGTAAATCTTGGTAAAACCCTAGAGCTGATTGCAAATGAGGGCCCAGATATATTTTATAAAGGAGAAATTGCATCTTCAATATCCGAGGTTGTGGGTGGGAATATTTCTCCCCAGGATCTTAAGAACTACTCCTCACAATGGATAAAACCACTGCGAATGAATGTATTTGGCTATGACGGATGGACTACTCCTCCGTCCACACAAAGTTATCTTACACTTTCAACATTGAAGGGTTATGAGCTTTTATCTGAAAAATATCAAGAATCCTTACACATGCTAATTGAGAGTTATCGTATATTTGCAGCAGATAGAGATAATATCACTTACGACTATAAAGATGACATTCTTGACTTCAAAGGCGTCGATCTTGATTATATTGAAAAAAAGATTGAGCTCTATGATGATCAAAAAACACAGAAATTTTCCTTTCCTGAACCAAGTGGTGGAGGCACAGCATACATGACTGTAAGAGACTCATCAGGTTTAGGTGTATCACTTATTCAGTCCAACTTTCATGGTATTGGAAGTCGCATTGGAGTAGACAGTTATGGATTCTTTCTACATAATCGCGGGTGTGGGTTTAATTTACAAAAAGGGCATAAAAATTATCTTCAAGCTGGGAGAAAGCCATTACACACATTATCTCCAACTCTGTGGACAAAAGATAATAAATTAGAGTTACTACTTGGAACTCGTGGGGGCAGGTATCAACCACAATTACTTGCACAGGTCATACTCCCTTACTTAAAGGATAAAACTCCTCTAAGGGATACTATGCAAAAGGGTCGCTGGGCTTTAAATGACTTCTTATCTAATACAGATTCTCAATTAACTGTAGAGGGAGCATTTCCAGCTACAGATATTCAACATCTAGAGTCGAAGGGACACTTAGTTACTCAGATTGACCAAAAATTTGATAAAGCCTATGGACCAGTTTCAGCAATATATAAAGATAAATCATGGACAGGGGCAGCTGACGTAAGAGTTGGAACAGAAACTGTAGAAACGTTTTAGTAGTTCTTCATATCCTTTTTGTGTTGTTTTTCAGTAAGCTTTTTCCTCTTGTCGTAATCTTTTCTACCCTTACCTAAGGCAAGTTCAATTTTAATGAAACCATTTTTTTCGTAAACTTTCATAGCCACCAAGGTATTACCCTTAATTGAGGTGAGGCCAATCAGTCTTTTGATTTCTTTTTTGTGCAGTAATAATTTACGGGGTGATTTTGCATTGTAATCTAATTCGTTTGAAAACTTGTACTGCTCAATGTTCATTTCTCTAATAATTGCTTCTTCATTCTCTATGATTGCAAAAGCATCTACTATTGAAACTCCTCCATTTCTAATACTCTTAGTCTCTGACCCAGTTAGTACTATCCCTGCCTCAATATATTCACTAAATTCATAAGAATTTCTAGCTTTTCTATTTTCTGCAAATACTTTCATATCAGGGCAAGAAACAGTAGGGATTCATTCTACCTCTACTCGTAGGATCAAGATATGGTAAAGAGCATGATACAGAGCTTGGATCTTTTAGTCGCACCTCGAAATGAAGATGGGGTCCAGAAGACCTACCAGTATTACCTACCTGACCAATAGTATCTCCAGTTATCACTGTTTGACCGGGTGAGACATTAATTTTGTTCATATGAAAATACAAAGTTGTCATTCCTCCACCATGGTCAATAAATACTGAATTGCCGGCAAGGCCGTAGTATCTAGCAAGGATTACAACTCCACCTGCTGCTGCCTTAATAGGTGTACCAGTTCTTGCAGGAATATCTATAGCTCCATGAAAGCTAGTAACACCTCTAAATCTTCTCCACTTATATCCACTTGATACGTAGCTACCAGTAATTGGCCAAGTCAATTCATCTGGTGCAGGTCCACCAAGTGTACTTAGTCTCTCAATGTCAGCTTGAATTGCGTCTTCAAGCTTTTCAAGATCTGCATGTTCTTTATCTAAAAGTTCAAGTTGTTTATTAGCTTGAGCTAATAGATTTTGTGCATTTCTTCTTTCAGATAAAACTTGTGACTTTTTAGATTCAACTTTTTTCTTTTCTGACTCTACAAGATCTTTACTTGCCTCTACTTCGTCCGCATACTCTTCAGCTTCAATAGATATATCTGTTTTTTTCTCCTCTTCAACTTGAAGATTGTTAATAACATCTTGTCTATCTGTTTCTCTATCTGTTAAAAATGATGTCTGCGTTTGTGCTAAGTTTTCTAAAACATTTAAGGTTTCAACAATTTTGTATGCTGAGTCAACTACTGATGATGCATATCCTAAAGCAGCTAAAAAATCTGATAGCTCATCTAAATCAATAAACAATGCTGTAGTTGGACTCATGACACCATTTATGTATAAAGTTAGAGCTTGTTCTTGGAGTCCCTCTCTGGCATCATTTAATTCAATCTGCGTAGCAAATAACTCATCTTTGACGTTGGTGATTTCTGATTTGATTTTCCCTAATTTTGTTTGTTCCTGGACGATATTTTGCTGAACTAAAGCTAAGTTATCTAATGACGTATCGTACCCAGCGATTGCATCAGCTAAAGCCTTTTCAGCAATTATAAGTCTACTTTGCACTTCCGAGAGTTCTCTATTAACCTGTCTCAATGCTGAGTCGTTTGAGATGATAGCTTTTTCCAAATCTGTTTTTTCACCTTCATACTGGTTAATCTGATTAGCAACGGCCTGTAGTTGTTTCTCAACTTCTTCTAGGCGCTCCTCAGCTGTTATGGCATTTAAGCTTTCTAAAGAAAGAGTTTGAAATAAGAAAACACCAATTAATAAAGTGGCTATCCATTTCTTATTCATTGAGTGCTTTTCTTATGCCTACGTAGCTTGCAAAAAAACCAAAAATGATTGATGTAAGTATGAGTCCAAGGGTGAGGTTGATTAAATATGTATCAGAGATTGTTATATCAAATATACTCTCTGCTACTACTGAATCCTTTGAGTACTGTATAAATCCCCAACCAAGCCCAACTGCAATGCTTGTGCCCAGTAAAGACTCAAAGATGGCTTCAAACATAAACGGTAGACGAATATATGTTGAGGAAGCCCCAATTAACTTCATAACTTTGATCTCTTTCCGTTTAGCAAAAGCAGTAAGTCTTAGCGTATTGATAATTAATATAAATGCAGCAAAGGCAATTAATATAGCAAAAACTGTTGCGGCTAAAACTAAAGTGTTTGTAAGACTTAATAATCTTTCAATCGCTTCTCCTGAAGCCCTAATCTCTTTAACCGCTGGATTCCCTTCCATTCTTTCGATAATCAGGGTATAGTCAGACGGATTATTTAAGTTCACCCTTAGAGATGAGGGGAGTATATCAAAGTCGACTTCTTGAACTAATTCAGGTTGATCTTTGAAAAGAATTTTAAATTCTTCTGCTGCCTCATCTTTTGAAAAATAATCAACCATTCTCACCTCTGGATAGCTTTCTAACGACTCTTGAAGTTGCTTATGTGCAGTTGTTGTAACTCTGTCATCAAGAAAAATTACGACATGGACACCATTTTGCCATCTGGATGTATTATTTTCTACAACCGCTCTTCCAGACAAGGTTGTAAAAACTAAGAAACTGGACACCAAGACTGCCAAGACTGTAGCTACAACTAAAAGTGGATTCCTTCTCATATTTATAAAGGTATTTTTAATTACATAAGATAACTTATTCATCAGACTCCCTAAACATAAGTGCCCTCTGTTTCGTCTCTGATCAGCTTCCCATCAGAAAGCTCTAATACTCTCTTTTTTCTTCTATTCACAATAGAAGAGTCATGAGTAGCCATTAAAATGGTTGTTCCTGCCCTATTGATTTTTTCAAGTAACGACACTATCTGGATACTAAGATCTGGATCTAAATTACCTGTTGGCTCATCACAGAGAAGAACTAATGGATTGCTTGCTAAAGCCCTTGCTATAGCAACTCTTGTCTGTTCTCCACCAGAAAGTTGATATGGAAATTTATATGCATTATCTTGAAGCTCTACTAAATCAATAAGTGTGCTGGTCTTTGCATCTATCTCAGCTGCATCATACCCTAATACTTCAAGTGCAAAACTAATATTTTCAAATGTAGTTCTATCTTCAAGTAACTGTGGTTCTTGTGTTACTATTCCAAGTTTTCGTCTTAATACTGGGATTTTCCATTTAGGTAGTGAAGAAACCTCCATATCTACTACATCAATTATCCCTTTAGTTGGGTACATATCTCTATATAAAAGTTTTAAAAAGGAAGATTTACCACTTCCTGAATGCCCTATGAGGTATACAAAGTCTCCTTCTTTTATTTCTGTGGAAATATTTGATAAAGCAACGCTTCCACCTTGAAAAACTAGCGATACATTTTCTAATTTAATCATTTAATCCCCGTCTACGCCATTTTAGATAGTCTTTAATAAATATGTTAATTTCTCCATCTAAAACAGCTTGGATATTCCCTACTTCTGTGTTTGTCCTAGAATCTTTAACTTGTTGATACGGCTGCATTACATACGATCTAATTTGCCTTCCCCATCCTGCCTCAACTTGATCTCCTCTTATCGAATTAAGTTCCTTCATTTGGTCTTCTTTTTCTTTGAGTGCGATTTTTGTTCTTAGCAACTCCAAAGCTCTTGTTTTATTTTGAAGTTGTGATCGCTCAGCCTGGCATGAGACTACTAATCCTGTTGGAAGATGAGTTATTCTTACTGCTGAATCCGTTGTGTTTACATGTTGGCCTCCAGCTCCGGAAGCTCTATATACATCTATTCTTATTTCATCATCTTTTATTTCGACTTCATCTGAATTCTCGATAAGTGGGATTACGTCAACACCAGCAAAACTAGTGTGTCTCCTTTTATTACTATCAAATGGACTTATGCGGACAAGCCTATGCACTCCTCTTTCACTCTCTAAGGTTGCATATGCTCTGTATGAGGAAACCGTAATTGAGACTGATTTTATACCTGCTTCTTCCGCATTTGAAAGTTCTTCGATTGTATACTCCATGCCATTGTCATCAAAATATCGTGTATACATTCTGTATAGTATCTGAGCCCAATCATTTGCATCTACCCCTCCGGCCCCTGCATTAATTGAGATCATTGCATTTAAATCATCGTATTCTCCGCCATAAAAAGATTCCTCTTCTAAATTAACTAGTTTCTCTTCAAAGCTTTTAACTTGTTTTTGAATATCTTTAAGTACATCATCTTCTTCTTTACTAAGATTAAGTAATTCTTGTAAATCAACTATCTCTGTATCTAGGGTTAAAAGAAGGTTTAAAATTTTTTCACAAGCAGCAGCTTCCTTTGTAATTGCCTTTGCTTTGGTGTTGTCTGACCAGAAACCAGTATCAGCCATCTGGCTATTAAGGAGTTCTAATTTTTTTTCTTTAGCTTCGAAGTCAAAGATACTCCTTAGCAGAAGAAAGTCTTTCAACTAATGCCTCTATTGCAGTAACTAATTCTTTGAACATAAATTAACCATCTTACACTTTTTATATTTTTTTCCCGATCCGCATGGACAAGGGTCGTTCCTTCCAATCTTACCAAAATCTTTGCTGCCTTCATCATTTGACTCAAGATTTGATGGATTAGCTTTGGTTTTTTGAGCACTGCTGACTCCTACCCCATCAAAGTTAAGTAATAGCCTAACAACAGAGGTCTTTACATTAAAAATTAATTCCTCGAATAAATCGTAACCTTCTTTTTGATACTCAACTAATGGATCTCTTTGACCCATTGCTCTAAGTCCTATTCCAGATCTAAGATAATCCATCTCACTTAAATGATTTTTCCATGTTTGGTCAATAAAGGATAGGGCTGCAGCTCTTGCAAGATTCCAAAAATTCATACTATCTTTTTGTTCATTTTTAATAAATAGTGCCTCGAGGTTTTCCCCTATATTCAATGAGTCGTCTATTTTTAAATTTGATAAGAGCTCATTCTTATTATCTTCACTTAAAAGTTCGTTTAACTCCTCGTCAACTTGGTCTTTAAATTGTTCAAGAGATTCGTATGATTTTTTATGAAGTTCCACATTTTGTGATACATTTTCTTTTATATCTTGAAACCACTCGTTTAGTAGGTCAGATATATCATCCGATGTTAATAGATTCCTTCTCCATTTATATATAACCTCTCTTTGTTGGTTCAATACTTGATCAAATTTGAGAACATTTTTTCTTATCTCAAAGTTTAGAGACTCAACTTGAGCTTGAGCCCTTTCAATACTTTTTGTGACCATGTTTTGCTCAATTCTCTCTTCGTCTGGTAGGTTAAGTTTGTCCATAATCGATTGAATTCTCTCACCTTGAAATCTTCTCATTAAGTCATCTTCGAGGCTAATGTAAAATCTTGATTCTCCGGGATCTCCTTGCCTGCCCGACCTCCCTCTTAATTGGTTATCAATTCTACGAGACTCATGTCTTTCTGTTCCCAAAACATACAAACCTCCTAAACTCAGTACTTTATTTTTTTCTTCAATACTTTGTTTTTCATATTCATCAGTCTTTTGTTGGAGATATTTATCATCTTCGAGTTTATTTTCATTTTTTGCTGTTAAAAATGCCATCTCTTCAGGATTTCCACCAAGTTTTATATCGACACCTCTTCCAGCCATATTTGTTGCAACAGTTACTGAACCTAAACGACCAGCCTGAGCTACTATAGATGCTTCTTGTTCATGATTTTTAGCATTTAAGACAGAGTGCTTAATCCCCTTATTTGTCAACGCTTTTGAAAGTTCTTCTGAAGACTCAACCGAGACTGTCCCAAGCAGTATTGGTTGACCTTCTTTATTCCTATCGTTTATATCCTCAATTACAGCATTAATTTTCGCTTTTCTTGTTTTATAAACAGCATCTTGTTTATCGTCTCTTGCAATTGGCACATTTGTTGGAATATCAATGACTTCAAGATTGTAAATTTGAATAAGCTCATCTTCTTCAGTTTTAGCTGTACCCGTCATACCAGAAAGATTTTCGTACATTCTAAAGTAGTTTTGGTATGTTATTGATGCTAGTGTTTGATTTTCATCTTGAATTTGTAAACCTTCTTTTGCCTCAAGTGCTTGATGTAAGCCATCTGAGTACCGTCTACCCTCAAGAACCCTTCCGGTAAATTCATCTACAATTTTAAGTTGTCCGTCCTCGACGATGTAATCAACATCTTTTGCATAGATTGCTTTTGCTCTTAACGAGGCCGTTAAGTAATGTATAAAGTTTGTTTCTGTGTATTCGTATAAATTATTAATTCCAAGTTGTTTCTCTACCAACTCAATTCCAATTTCAGTTGGATGAATTTGCTTTTTACTTTCTTCAATTTCGTAATGAACATCTTGTTTCATCCCTTTTACTAGTTTTGAAAATTGGATATACCATTTGGTAGACTCTTCAACACGACCTGAAATTATTAATGGTGTCCTTGCTTCATCTACTAAAATTGAATCAACTTCATCAATTACAGAATAAAAAAGGTTACTTTGTGTAAGTTGTTCTTTTGTTTGAGCCATATTGTCTCTTAGATAATCAAAACCAAATTCATTATTTGTACCGTAAGTTATGTCTTTCCGATATGCCGCTCTTTTTTCTTCATATTCTTGATTTGCATAAATAAGTCCAACTTCTAAACCAAGAAAGTTATAAACAGGAGTCATCCATTCTGCATCCCTTTTTGCTAGGTAGTCATTTACAGTTACAACATGAACGCCCTTACCATAAAGTGCTCTCAGAGCGATAGGTAATGTAGAAACTAGGGTTTTACCTTCACCAGTTTTCATTTCAGCAATCTTATTCCTTAAAAGTACCATTCCACCAAATAACTGTACGTCATAATGCCTCTGGCCTAGGGTTCTTTTTGCAGCTTCTCGAGTTAATGCAAAAGCGTCGACTTCAAGTGAGTAAACATCATTCGTTCCAATACGTTTTTTAAGCTCATGAAAAGCCTGTTTAATTTCTTCATCGGTAAATTGTTCAAGCTCTTGTTCTTTAGAATTTATCTCTTCTACTTTTTTATTTAGCTCACTAGAGAGTTTTCCACTTCCAACAGATAAGACTTTTTTAAAAATACTCAAATTTAGCTGGTGCCATGCTCCCAGGAATCAAGATAATTGACCTGCTCTTCAGTGAGAATTTCTAATTCTCCGCCCATGAGTCCTAGTTTCGTTGCGGCAATTTTTAAATCTACTTCGCTAGGGAGAGTGTAAACTTTCGGCTCTAATTCTTTGTAGTTGTCTTTTATCCATTCTGCAGCAAGTGCCTGATTAGCAAAAGACATATCCATTACTGAAGCAGGATGGCCTGTTGCAGCGGCAAGGTTAACTAATCTTCCCTCAGCTAAGATAAGTATTTCTTTTCCATCATATTTATAGCTTTCGACATGTTCTCTAACTCTATCAACTTGAGTACTGTTTTCTTTTAATGCTGCAAGGTTAATCTCTACATCAAAATGACCTGCATTAGCTAGAGCAACACCATCTTTCATTACATCAAAATGTTGCTTATCTAGTGCGTGCATATTTCCCGTAACTGAAATGATTACATCTGCAATTTTGGCAGCATTAATACTTGTTTTAACTTCATAACCATGCATTAAAGCTTCTAGTGCTCTAACTGAATTAGGTTCTACAACTGTTACTTTTGCACCCATACCATAAGCTCTTTCAGCTACACCTTTTCCACAGTCACCAAAACCAATAACAACAACATTTAAGCCAGCAATTAATAGATCTGTAGCTCTCACTACCCCGTCCATAGCACTTTGCCCAGTTCCAAATCGATTATCGAAAAGGTGTTTTGTATCAGAGTCGTTTACTGCAACGACTGGAAATCTTAATTTATTATTTTTCTCCATAGACTTCAACCTTATAACTCCAGTTGTCGTCTCTTCCATAGACCCCATTACAGGTAAATCTGCCCTTTCAGTATGCAACAATGAAACTAAGTCAGCTCCATCATCCATAGTGATATCTGGTTTCGTATCTAGAACTGCATTTAAGTGTGTAAAAAACTCATCATTAGAGACACCATGAATCGCATGGACCTCTACATCGCTTTCTGCAAGAAATGCCGCGACTGAATCTTTTGTTGAAAGTGGGTTGGAAGCACATAGTGCTACATTTGCCCCTGCTGCTTTAAGGGTTAACATCAAATTTGCAGTCTCTTTTGTAACATGCATACACGCACCTATATTTAATCCCTCTAATGGTTTGCTTTGAGAAAATTCTGTTTTTATATCTTCTAAAACTTTCATTTGTCTTGCAGCCCAATCAACTTCTTGGCTTCCTTCTTGCGCCAATTTAGTATCTTTTATTGATGACATTATTATCCCTTCAGTAGTTTTTTTAGTTCTTCTATTGTGTCTATATCCTCAGGCCTCATATTTAAATTATCAGCCAAATGGATACTTGTTAAATCTCCAAGTAATACTAGTTCCATTAATATTTTTAGTTCATCTTTCGACTCTTTTGTGAAAATATTCAAAATTTGAACTTTATCACCCAATAATTTTTCTGATAACTCAAATCTTTTCTTGATTTGAGGATGTTCAAATGGGCTTCTTAGAAAAATTAAAATAAAATTTTCCATACTCCCATCTTTATCAGCTTGCCATGAAAGAATTTCATTATGGTGCACTTCCGGCATCGAACCAATGAAGGCTTTGGCCTTTGAATTCTCATTAATTTGCGTTTTCCATCTTGAACTAACTAGCTCAGTTAATCCAGTTCCTCCATATATAACGCATGTTTTATTCATAATCTGCTTGGCATATGAACTAGCAAGGTGCTCAATTTCAGAATCTTCAGAATCAGAGAGTAATTCATTCAAGTGTA
Source organism: uncultured Candidatus Actinomarina sp. (assembly GCA_902510965.1). Lineage (GTDB taxonomy): Bacteria > Actinomycetota > Acidimicrobiia > Actinomarinales > Actinomarinaceae > Actinomarina. The sequence goes on along the minus strand of CABXDM010000009.1, from coordinate 8,469 downwards.
TTCCAGATTCTCGTATCTTTGAAGTAAAGTTTGTATTTTCATTATTGTCTAAAAACAAACACACTGCCTGGGCGAGATACCCAAAAGCTGCACGTGGTTGGAGTCCTGATGGTATTTGAATAAATTCTTTGTTATTATTTTTTGCTTTTTCTATTAATTTTCCTCCGCTTGAAATTACAGCCCAATCAAAATTATTTTTAATAGCCTCATTTAATCCAGATAAGGTTTCTTCTGTGTTACCTGAATATGAGATAAACAAACAAAATGGTTTTTTTTCTATCAAGTTGTTAGGAATATTGTAATTCTTAATAACTGTTACTTCGGTAGAAGTCACTGTGTCAGATAATAATTTTAGAACATCTCCCGAAACTCCAGATCCCCCCATTCCCATAACTAAGAGAGATTCATAGGTTATAGAACTTATTCTCCCTGAAGTTTCTAGTTTTTCTTGAACTTGGTTTCCTAACTCATATGCAATATTTGTCATTATTCCTCTATTATATTCTTTATTTTTTTAACTAAGCTATCCAGTAGATCGATATTTTCTGCTTCAGCATTAAGTCTTAATTTTGGTTCAGTATTGGATCCTCGTATATTAAACCAGTAATTTTCTTCAAAATAAGAAATTCCATCTAATGTATCAAAACTTTTCTCAAAATTATCTTGCACTTTCTGGATACTCTCCTGAACGTTCTTTACAGTAAAATTAATCTCTCCTGATGAGGGGGAAAATTTATAACTAGAGATTAGCTCTGATGGTGTTTGTTTTTTTTCTGATAGTATCTGTAAGAATATTAGAAGAGTAACAATTCCTGAATCTGCATAAAAGTTTTCCCTCATGTAGAAATGTGCACTGTGTTCTCCTCCAAAATCAGCATCTTCATCCCGCATAATTTGTTTTATGTATGAATGTCCAACCTTTGATCTAACCATATTTACACCTCTACCGGTGAGATAGTTAATTACTGATGGAGGTACATTTACATTGTAGACAACTTTTATTTCCCCTCTTTTTTCTAATAACCAATCAGAAATAATCGCAGTCATAATACTTCCTGAAATAATATTTCCCTTATCATCAGAAAAAACTGCCCTATCTGCATCGCCATCAAATGCAACCCCAAATTGATACTTGTTAGTGAGTACAAGTTCCACAAGTTCATTTAGATTATCTGGATTTGATGGGTCAGCTGGATGGTTAGGAAAATTTCCATCCACATCCATATAGATTCCATCGTAATTTAGATTGTATGTTGAGGTGAGGCTTTCTATTACAGATCCAATTGCACCATTTCCCCCATCTATTCCAAACTTCATTGAACTGGTAATATCATCAGGATTAACAATTGTTTTGAGATGGTTCATGTAAGTTGGAATTACATTTTCATTTTCGTGTTGAGTGGTTGACAGATTTAGTTCTTGGCTTTCAGATGCGAGTTCCTTAATCTGAAGTAAACCTGATTCTATACCAATAGGCGAAGCTCCTGAATTACAAAATTTAAACCCATTCCATTCTTTAGGGTTATGAGAGGCTGTAATAATCAACCCGGGTAAATTCATCAAGCCAGATAAAGAATATACAACATCCGTTGGGACTGTGCCAATATAGTGTACTTGTTTACCGTTACTCTCAATACCCGAAGCTACAGCATTAAATATTACAAGATTTGAGGTTCTACCATCATGGCCAATAATAATTTTGTCATGTTTAACAAATTTACTGAATGCAATTCCAATATTGTAAGCAGTTTGCTCTGTGAGGGTATCCCCATAAACACCCCTTACATCGTAGGCTTTAAATATTAAATCTAGTTTATTTTCAACCATTATTAAGTTATTGTACAGATAATGAGTCACAAGTTTACTGTAAAAAACTTTTCTGTCGTAATCCCAATCTTTAACGAAGAAGATATCATTTTGAACTCTGCAGCTCAAATTTATGATATCTGCAAGAGGAAGAAATTGGAATTTGAAATAATATTTGTTGAGAATGGTTCTAAAGATGAAACATTGTCACTTATTGAGAATTTTATTTCAAATAAAAAAGAATGTGAAGTTACTATTTTATCAAAGGCCAACTACGGGAATGCTTTGAAGCAGGGTTTTATAGAGGCTAAGAATGAAATAGTAATCTCCTTTGATATAGACTATTTTTCAGAAGATTTTCTTGAAGAAGCATTACAGCTCGATGATACCTTCTCTGCCATTACTGCATCAAAGAGACTTGTTAAATCAAATGATGGTAGAAGGCTGATTAGAAGAATTGCTACCTTAACTTTTGTAGGGATTTTAAAGTTCCTTTTTAATACCAAATTATCAGACACCCATGGTATGAAAGCTGTAAGAAATACATCAATTAAAAACCAGATTGCAAATGTTGTATCAACTCAAGATCTTTTTGATACTGAACTATTAATAAGAATAGAGAGGAGCGGTGAACGCATTCTTGAGGTCCCGGCTGTAATAAATGAAATAAGACCCAGTGTTTCTGTCATCTATAAAAGAATCCCGAGGACAATCAAAAGTTTGCTTCGCTTAAGATCTCAACTTTCTAAAGAATCTTTAAATACAAAAAATTTATAAATTAGATACTTTATCGGTAGAATAATTCCGTTTATCAATACAGTTGCTAGTAAAAATTGTAATTCATTTTCTTGAATTGAAGGCTTGTAACTATCAATTGCATACCAAATAAGTAGAGGAAAGATTAGGTTAATTAAGTTTGTGACTACAAAACTGACAAACTCTTTTAAATTACCTTTTTTTGAAGAGAGCTTGAAAATAATCTTTCTTGATAAGAAGTAGGAAATTATTACACCAAAGAAGAACGATCCTATATTTGTAAGGTAGGTTCTTAATGGAATCGTAATGTTGCTAAAAATAAAAAATTGAAAAATATAAACTAACACCAACCCAAAGACAAGATTTACTCCACCAACAATATAGGTTCTAATCAACTGGGCAAATGCATTATCTTCCTTAATAAAAGGTAGTTTTTTTATATAATGAAATATCTTATTCAACAGCTTTCCTTTTTTTTGACAAGCTTATATACAACAATAATGAAGCTAAGGCTGTATAGAAAGAATACGTTTCGATTCCAGTTCTTACAAAAGTTAATTCTACATTTTCAGAATGAGGAATAACTGCCATAAATGATGGGGATATCCTGTAGGGGCCATCCCCATTTTTGATTTCCCAATTAGGAAAATAGGAAGTTTTAATCATGTGAAGTTCATTTGGCCTATCTGTAATGAATGTAATACTGTTAGATGTCATATTGAAATTACTAATGTTTACAACATCTTCATTACTACTATTAACATTGAAATTTACACTTGGAAGCTCAATTACCCTTTGTGTTTTAAGCTCGTCAAAGTTCTCATATGCTTCAGCAAAAAAATTATCATATTCTGTATTTCTGAATAAAGAACTTAAAGTACGGTTAATAAATGGTATTTTTTCAAATGCAACTAACTCTTGATTTACTAATTCTACTTTTTCTGATTCAACACTAAACACCGTAAAAGGCTCTGAGGTAAAAAGAAATTCAAGTTTATCATTTTCTATTGCTTTTGTTGTAATCGATTCAGTGTATGACACAAAATAATCAATTCCGAAATCTTCTAGATATTCCTGACCTTTTTCAAAATTATTATTGATGTATCTCAATCCTCCTACAGGATTAGACGGCCTCTCTGCTAGACCAGATACTGCGATAAAGTGAAATGGAGTTGTAATACTTGAATCAAAATATAACCCCTCCATACTTGAGTGATGAGTGTAAAGAGGTATTGTCATTAGGACCATAGGCGTACCATATTTATTTAAATCGGAGTTTGGCTCCCACATAATTCTTCCAGGAGAAAGGGTGTTTAAACTACTGTAAAGATTTTCTATATCACCCCACTGATCTTTGTTTTCATAGCCATTAAAATTCCAACTTACCCAGTATGGTAAAAAAGAGATGGTGAAGATGATTGAAGCAGTAAAAGTCAATTTAAAAAGATTGGTAGAGGAAGAAAAGAAATATACGAAACCAAAAGTAAGTACAGATATTAGGGGATATAAAAATATTTTATAGCCAGAGATGTTCCATTTGTCTGCAAAAGTAAGGAGGTATGAAAATAATATAATCGCACTCAATATTTTTAATATAATTTCTCCTTGTTCGTATCTAAAAATATTTGTAACACTATATTCAAATAGTTTAAAAAACATAATCACTACACCAAGATTAAAAAAACTTACAACTCTGCCATTCCACAAAGCTCCTTCTGGTACATAGAAATATAAAAGGACAGAAAAAATTACAATAAACCACTCAAAAAGTGATGTCACCTTGAATGACATCACTGACTTTATATTAAATAATAAAATAATAAAAATAACAAGTACATAGGGCGTAATATCACTTTTTACTAAATCACTTAATTTTGTAAACGGTGTGTAACTCATATTGGTTGTGTACTCTAAATTAGTTACTAATGAGGTTATAAATCTGATTGTTATAAATAAAAAAATTAAGCCGGAAGAGAACTTTTCTATTATTGTGTTTTTGGCTTTGATCCAAAAATATAAGTAGATAAAGGCATATATGAGGAAAGGAATCAAGTGACTAAGTAAACTGAAGCCTAAAAATATCGCACTTACAACATGTCTATTATTTTTATCTGACTTAGTTAAATGAGCAATAGCCAAATTAGCAAAAGCAATTGAGTATGTGAATGAAAACTGGCCAGCTAGTGTTGATGCAAGATTTCCTCCATAGATAGTAAAAGACTCAGTAAGAATATAGGTTAAACCAGCAATGTAGCCAAAGATTGAAAAATTAGATTGCATGTTTCTGAATAATCTTTCAAAAGAGTAAATTGTTAACAATATTGAACCGATAACCATCAATTTAAAAGCTACACCATAAGGAAAAACTAAATTAAGTAGAAAAGTAACTATGGCTGGAAATGGAAAATAAAAATAGTATAAGGGATAACCCGCAAACCAGTCATTTGACCAACCATTCAGTTGGAGGTTCAATGCGAAATTATCAATAAAATACTTTATAGGTACAACATGAGCACCCATATCTCCACCTGTCGGCATTGTATTTAGAAACACAAGGTCTAGCCTGAGGATGAGAATTGCAACTAAGTAAAAATAGATCTGATTGAGGTGAGTTACAGGTTTGTTTTTAAATAACTTCATTCAATATTTTTCCTAAATACTTAGTTTTTCGTTTACCGTTCTCTGTCCACTCTGCATACCAGTAAGGACCGTGTGGACAAGAATTACAGGATTCTCTTCCGCATTTTATATCCTTACTACGATAAGAGATTTTCGAACTGTTTATATCAAGGTCTAATTTATTATCTATTAAAAGTTTGAGACGTTTTAATTCAGATTCACTTAATTCAGCAATTGCTTCTATAATTTCTTTGTCTACCATTAATAAAATGTTACATGAATATTTACTAGATATAGGTTCGAGATGAAAAAGTTAGCTTACATTTCTGGAGGAATTGGTGGAGCCAAGCTGGCAAAAGGGTTTTATGCCCAAAAGCATATAGACCTATCAATAATTGTTAACACAGGTGATGATGAAATTATTCATGGTGTAAAACTTTCGCCTGATGTGGATTCTGTAATGTATGCTCTCGCCAATATGGAAGGCGAATTTGGTTGGGGGCAAAAAGACGATACTTTCAATGTCAGCGATTATTTTAAGAATTATAAAAGCCAACAATTTTCAATTGGAGACAAAGACCTTGCACTTAAGCTATTGAGAAATCAAATGTTACATGATGGGCATACTCTTACAGAAATTACTAAATTTTTGACTGAGTTTTATAACTTAAACTGTGCCTTACTCCCAATGACTAATGATCAAATTAAGACAACGTTAACAACCTCTGATAATGAAATATTGAGCTTTCAAGAATACTTCGTGGAACGAAAAGCGGAACCTGAATTGAAAGAAGTTGTGTATAAAGGTTCTGAAAATGCATCGATTACAGATGAAGTAAGAAAAGCTCTCATGGAAGCTGATCAAATAGTTATCGGACCATCGAATCCAATTCTTTCAATTGGACCAATATTAAGTATTAGCATTATAAGAGAGTTGATCTCTAGTAATAGGAATGTTACAGTTGTTAGCCCCTTTATCGATAACAAAGCCTTAAAAGGTCCCTCTGATGAGAATTTTAAAGCTTTCGGACTTGAACCTAATATAGAGGGATTAAAAATTTTCTATAAAAATATCGCAAATAAATATATCGTTCATGAAAATGAAAAGTCTGAAAAAAATGTTAAAACAAAAAACATTTTATTCTCGGATAAGGAAATTGCTGTTAACTTAGCCAATGAAATAATTAGTGATGAATGAAAATATAATAAAGATCATACCTATTTTTGGTTTACCCGAGTTTAAAAAAAATGATAATTTGATTCAAACTTTAGATGTTGCTTTCAATGATATTGAAGAAAAATTTATGGAGAATGATGTTTTAGTTGTCACTCAAAAAATTATTTCCAAAATAGAAGATAGAACTATTAATTTAGAAATGAATGATATATCTGAAGTCTTAAAAAATGAATCAACTGAAATTCTCAGAAAACGTGGAGAAACAGTGATCGCAAGAACAAAACATGGTTTTATATGTGCAAATGCAGGTATTGATAAATCAAATATTGACAAAGGTTATGCTTTACTTTTACCTGAAGATCCAGATAAAACTGCCCGTGCTCTAAGGCGTAAAATTAATGCTGAGTATGGTGTCAATGTAGCAGTAATTATTAGTGATACATTCGGAAGAGCTTGGAGAAAGGGACAAACTAATGTTGCAATTGGTTCTTCAGGTATTGAACCATTGTCAAGCTATATCGGAACCACTGACTCATTTGGAAATGACTTGATGGCTACTGAAATAGCAATCATTGACGAACTAGCAGCTGCATCAGAATTGGTCATGAACAAGGTTGATGAAGTGCCCGTGGCTATAATTCGAGGCTATTCCTACAATTTCTCCGAAAAAGGAGTAAATGAAATTATTAGGGATGCTGACGAAGATTTTTTTCTCTAAGCTTTAAGCCATTGAATCAGTTCAATGATCCCATCATTAAGCGAAAATTTGGGATCCCAACCTAAAACTTTTTTTGCTTTTGAATTATCAAGTACACTTCTTAAAAGCTCTCCGTCTCTTTTTGGATGATAGAGAACCTTGCCTTCATAACCTATCGTATTTTTTAAAGTAGAAACTAATTCATTTACAGAAGTTTCTACCCCAGTACCAATATTTAAAAATAAGTTCTCATCAGTTCTAGAAGATTTTATTAATGCATCAACAACATCTTGAACATAAATATAATCTCTTGTTTGTTTGCCATCGCCAAACACTATAGGCTCAGCATTATTCATCATTTTGCTTGTAAAGATAGAAATAACACCCGCTTCTCCATTAGGGTCTTGTCGAGGCCCATAAACATTTGAAAAATTGAGTATCGAATAGGATATAGTTGGAATATCCTCCAACAATAATTCAATAAATTCATTTAATCTTTTCTTTGCAACTCCGTATGGGGATTCAGGTTCTCCAGCAAAATCTTTTTCAGAGGTTGGGATAATCTCTGGTTCGCCAAAAATTGTGCCGCCCGAGGAGGAGAACACTAACTTCCTACAATTTGTCGTTAGTAAAACTTTTATAAGTTTGAGTGGCTGCAAAATGTTGTGTTCAAAATCTAACATTGGGTTATCTACAGAGATAACAACTGAAGACTGAGCAGCTAAGTGAAAACATATATCTGGGTCAAATTCAATTATATTTTGTAATACTTTATCAGAGCCAATGTCATCGAAGTAAATATTGTTACTTACTATGTTAGAAATATTCTCCTTTTTGCCACTTAAAAGATTGTCAACAACCATAACTTCATATCCATCTTTAATTAGGTCATCAACAAGATGAGAGCCAATAAAACCCGCTCCACCTGTAATCAGTGCTTTTTCTGTTTTCATTTATATATTTCTTTAGTAATCATCGTACCATCAGGTATAACGCTATCTTTAAGAATTATCGCATTAGATATTTTCACATCATTACCGATTTGAGAATTCTCAAAAACTACACTGTTTTCAATTTTGGTATTTAAACCCAAGGTTACATTTTCTGCAATCCAGTTATCGTTTATATCTGTATGTGCTTTTATGTATGATTCCCTTGTTCCAACATCAATCATATTGCCATCAACCTTATAACAATCTAAAAGCAAATTTTGTGCCAAAGAAGGAAAAACATCTTTTTCAAAGGATGCTGGAATGTTTAAATATTCTTTGATTTTCAATATATCCTTTTTGTAAATGTAATAAAAACCCATGCTGATATTGTTGCCATATTTTAAATCATCTGGCTTTTCAATAAAATTAATAATCTTATTTTTATCAAGATGTAGTACTCCAAACCTTGAGGGATTATCAAC
>CABXDM010000008.1 GCA_902510965.1 uncultured Candidatus Actinomarina sp. | reverse complement strand
ATCTTGAAAGTACCAATTCTTTCAAAAGAAATTTTAGGGTAAGGGATATTCAGGTTACAACAGATGAGTCCTCCATCTTGATTGAAAAAGAAATACAAAATAATAATGGCCAACAATGGATTGATATAAATTCGACTACTGCAACATTAAGGATTGATATTTTAAGTGCATACTCAGGTGAAGATATCGGAAACTCGAATGCCTTCAAAGAATGTGCCATTCAGGAATTAACATTCTTTGGTAAAGGTTAAAGATGCTGACTAAAGAATTATTAAGTGACTTCTCTAAATTTGAAAAAAAAATTTTCGCCTTAAATGACTTTTTATACAAAAACCCAGAGCTAGGTTATGAAGAAGTAAAGTCTCATAAAGAGATTACTAAATTAATTTCAAATAATATTTCGTCTGCAAAAATTAAAAAAGTATCCGAGATGCCTACAGCTTTTACTGGATTGATTAATAAAAAAGGTGGCAATCAAAAAACAATTTCAATATGTATTGAATATGATGCTCTTCCGGGTGTTGGACAAGCTTGTGGGCATAATATTATCTCCTCTATAGGTATAGGTGCTTTTTATCTTCTTTCTAAAAAAATTGATAAACTTTCTGATGCAATACAAATCGTAGGGTGTCCTGCAGAAGAGATTCTTCCTCTTTCATTTCCAAATGGTGGAGGAGGTGGGAAAATTAAACTTCTTGAAAAAGAGGTATTCAAAGACAATAAAGCAGTTCTAATGATTCATCCTGCGACAAGGAATGAAGTAGATCCTCTTATGGTTGCTGTGAAACAGATTGATGTTGAGTTTATTGGTAAGGCGGCCCATGCCTCAGGTTCTCCCTATATAGGTAAAAATGCACTCGATGCACAGGTTTTAGCATACAATTCCATAAGCGCACTTAGACAACAGCTACTTCCAACAGAAAAAGTTCATGGAATTATTACGAATGGAGGAGAGTCAGCAAATATTATCCCTGATTACACGCGCTCAAGTTGGATGATGAGAGCCCAAAAAACATCTGGTCTAAAGGTTCTCGAAAAAAAGATATTGAACTGCTTTAAAAGTGCAGCCTCAGCAACTGGTTGTAAAGTAAATTTCATAGAGGGTAATGGAACCTATGAAAATTTAGTAACAGATGGTAAGTTAGCTGAAATTTTTATGGATTATTCAAAAGAACTTGGAATTGATATGAAAACTAATAAACATTTTGATCAATCTAAAAATGGATCAACTGACTTTGGAAATATATCAAAAAAATTTCCATCTCTACATGCATTTCTCGCCATTGTTCCTGATGATGGAAGTGTTGTAAACCATCAACCAGAATTCGCGCATGCAACCATTACAAATGAAGCAAAAATTGCAATACGCAATGGTAGTGTTTTGCTAGCTTCAACAATTTTAAAATTACAAGACTAGCTCTAAAATTAGCTATCAATAACCTATATTTTCAAATAATGAATTATAGGTATTTTGAATTATTTTATCTTCTTCATCTTCACTTAAACCAAATTCCTCTTTAGCTAATTCGTATTCTTTCGAAAGTGTGGTGGAGGCCATCAAACGATTATCCGGATTTAAAGTCACGTTAAATCCACTTTTAAACAGTTTTAATACGGGGTGGTTTTCTTTGTTTACATCACTTGCTCCAGATTTAACATTTGAAGATATACATATCTCCAATGGAATCTTCTCTTCAAGAATATATTCAGCAGCTTTAGTATTTGGTTCAAATAATCCACCTATCTCAACACATCCTTCTATGACTTGCCAGCCATGACCAATTCTCTGTGCCTTGCAATTAGATACTGCATCCTCTATGTAGGAGAAGTTTGCTGCCTCTCCAGCATGAATTGTTAAACCAATCTCACTTTTATTTATTTTCATACAAGCTTCAATATGCTTTGACGGAGGGTGTCCGTACTCTGGTCCTGCTAAATCAAAACCGACAACGCCATTTAAATAATTACTAATTGCTAAATCTGCTACTTGAGAAGAATCATTGTTTTGTCTCATTGCGCACAATATAGAACTGAAATTACCTCCAAATTCAGCCATTCCATTCTTAATTCCCCTAGACACTGAATCTACAACATTTTGTGGATTTAACTCCCCTCTTAGATGCTGCAATGGCGCATATCTTAATTCACCTTTAGAAACACCATCCTTTGTAAGGTCTTCAACTGCTTCATAAGCAATTCTTTCTAAAGATTCTTCATCTTGCATGAGTGAAATTGTTAATTCAAATTTATTAAATACTTGATTTAATTCTGATGAAATGTTTTCAAAGAACCAATCTTCTAAAAGTTGTGGATCAGTAGTTGGAAGTTCAATTCTTGATTGCTCAGCTAGCTCTATAATTGTACTTGGTCTCAATCCTCCATCTAAGTGATCATGAAGTACGGACTTATCTTTCAATTGAAATCTCCTGATTGAATTCTCTTTATAAAGCCAGTCTCTTTAAAAATTTTATCTATTGTTTCCGTACCTTCGAAAATTATTTTTTCTTCATCGATGTTCACTAACTGATTGTTCCTCAAAACTTCCTTGCCATTTACAAATACATCTTTGATTTCATTTGAAGATGCACACATTACAATGTTATTTACTATATCGTGTAAAGGCTGCATTCTTGAATTATTGATTTCTATAGAAATGAAATCAGCAGTTTGTCCTTCTGCGAGAGTCCCTTTCATGGCGTTCAAGGAAACTCGAGAAATATTTAGTCTTGTAGAAATATCAAAAACCTCTTTTGGGGTTATTAGATTTCCTTGTGAGTGAGTATTATTAATTAAAATTGCTGCTCTCATTTCTTCGAGCATATCATAGTCGTCATTACCTCCAGAACAATCCGTACCAATTCCCCATTTGGTTTCATTTTTTGTAAGAGAATTAGTATCCATTGGTTTCCCTGATAGTCCATGCGTTGTAGGACAAAAGATTGGAAAACAGTTGCTTGCTGAGAGAATTTCTAAATCTCCTTCTTCAATGACTTTACAGTGTGCAGCAATCACGTTTTCATCCAATATACCAAGATTTGCTGCATGTTTAATTGGACTTGTCTCAAATTTTTCCTTAATGTAATTCATCTCTTTTTGGGTTTGGGCTAAGTGAATATGTATAGGAACATTTACTTCTTGAGCGTATTCATAAAGGTCAATCAATATTTCTGGACTAACCGTTGATGTTTCATGAGGAGCTACAACAGGATGTACTAATGAGGATTCCTTCCAATTTTGTACAAACTCCTTAGCCTTGGTAATTTCTGTTTTACCTGTCCATGGTCCATACTCTGTCATAACTGTGTGGCCAATAAACCCTCTGATGCCAATTGAACACGCAGCCTTCGCAACAGCATCTGCAAAAAAATAGTGATCATTAATACTCGTTGTTCCGGAGCGTATTGCATCTACCATTCCCAGTAAAGAAAGTTTATATACTGAATCTTCATCGAGTGCTGGTTCAACTCCCCACATGACATCATATAATGCACTTGCGGTACCGTACCCTAGTCCCTTAACTGAATTTAAGGCTACATGAGAGTGGGCATTTGTTAATCCTGGTGAAATAACCACATCACCCAAATCTTCACTATTTTGAATTTGCTCGAAAGAGAGTTCAGATTTGTGTTGTATTTTTTTTACATTTTGGTCTTCAACTATTAGTGCTGCATCATGATGTATGGTATTAACATCTTCGACAATATATTTTGCTAAATAAAGTCTTTGTACCAATGAGTTAAGACTCTGGAATTGCGACTGGTCTAACTTTTAATCTCTGTCTAATACCAATTAAAATTAGAACAACCACTGTCAACGCGTAAGGAATCATTAAAATTAAGCGAGAGTCGAGTTCATAAACTCCCTGTAGTCTAATTCCAATTGCATCGCCTAAACCAAAAAAGGCACTAGCTCCAAAGGTTCCTAAAGGTGTTGCGTTACCAAAAGATGATGCAACAAGTCCAATATAACCTTTACCTGCTGACATACCCTCAGTGAACATCGTGAGGTTTTCTAGAGAAAGAAACAAACCAGATATTGCCGCTAGGAGTCCTGAAAAAACAGTGACTAACCATTTGATCCTGACAGTATTAATTCCTGCATCTTCGGCTGCTTCTGGATTTTCTCCAGTTGCTCTTATAGCTGTTCCTAAACGAGTTCTGTAGTAGAGAATATGTAGGCCAGCAGCGATAAAGAACATTAAATATACTGAATAGGTAAAGCCTGATAAAAATGGTTCAAGAAAAGTTCCCTCTAAAAATGTGAAATATATTGGCTCTACACCTACGATTTTTGGATCTGAAAAGAAACCTGCCTGCCCAAAAAGGGTACGCATTAAGTACGTCGTCCCAGCTAATGAGAAAATATTTATAGCGAGACCGGCTAATACTTCATCGGCACCGAGTGTAAATGAAAGTAAGCCAAACAAAACTGCTGTCACAATTCCTGCTATGATTCCGGCAGCTAAACCAGCCCACATGCTTTCTGTATAATAACTAGCTGCAACACCTGCAAAGGCAGCATTGAGCATCTTACCCTCAAGTCCAATATTTAATACTCCAGCTGCTGAACAAATTGCAGCAGCCATTCCAACAATTGCTATTGGTGCAGTTGACCTGAGAAGACTTCTTAATAGTGATATATCAAATATTTCAATCCATTCCATTACATCTTCTTTCTTGAAAAGAAACTATCTAATTTCTTAACTATTGGATACTTTTCTAATCCTTTTACTATTTTTTGAGCGCTGACAAAGAAAATTAAGATCGATATTAAAACTATGATTATCTCTCTGGCTACATCTGTTTTGTAGTCTACGAAGAAACCACCATTTTTAATTGCTCCATAGAATAAAGAAGCAATTATTGCTCCAATTGGCTCTAACTTTCCTAGGATGCCAATTAATATTCCATCAAATCCTTGGTTGAACTCTAGTTCCTGAAAAAAGTATCTTACCGCTCCGAGTACCTCTATTGCTCCTGCAAGGCCTCCCAGAGCACCTGAAATCAACATTCCAATTATTGCTGATCTATCAGATGGTATTCCAAGATAAGAACTAAATCTTGAAGGATATACGCCAACGAGGCCATCTCCCCCAGAACGTAATTCATAGCCAAAGGTAGTTTTATTTAAAACAAAATGTGCAAGAATTGCGACAATTACAGCTATGAAAAAACCTGTATTGAATTGAGAGTTAGGGAATATCTGTTTAAGCTCTGCAGTTTCTAAAATTCTAGCTGTAGCCGGAGCAATAGGATCTGCTCTAAATGGCCCATTAGCCATGTACGATACAAACAGCACGGCCACAAAGTTTAATATAATTGTTGAAATTATCTCACTAACACCTGCATACACTCTTAATAGAGCTGGTAATAACATCCACAGTGCACCTACGGTCATGCCGATTAAAATACAGAGAGTAACATGGCTCAAGTGTCCTAAATTGGTAAATTTATATCCAGCCCAGCCTGCATATAATGCCCCTACATACATAGATCCATTTATACCAATGTTAAACATTCCAACTCGAAACGAAATAAGTGTTGCAGTAGCAGTTAATATCAGAGGAGTAGCTTGATAAAGAGAGTTAGCTATATTTCTTGTTCCCTTGAATCCTCCCTCATAAAGATATTTTGCGACTTCTGATGGATTATTTCCAGTTGAAGTTATTAACACCCATGCAACCAAAGTAGTTATAAATAATCCTGCAAAAGTAACTAGAACATCCTTAAAAGAAAACTTATCCATTACTCTGTTACTCCTGCCATATATAGGCCCATCTGTGATTGATCTACTTCTTTGGGGTTAACCCATTTTACAATCTGGCCTTCATACATAACGCCCACCCTGTCTGCTACAGCCATTACTTCATCAAGCTCTGCAGAAACTAAGAGAACAGCTCCTCCATCATCTCTCATTTGAACTAATTGTTCATGAATTGCTTCAATATTGCCAATATCTACACCTCTTGTTGGTTGCGATGCAATTGTTAGCGTTGGATCTTCAGAAAGTTCTCTTGCAACAACAACTTTTTGTTGATTTCCACCTGAAAGTGATTTTACTTTTAAAGAAACGTTGGGGGATCTAATATCAAAATCTTCTTTAAGTTTATTTGCATGTTTTGCGACTTTTTTTAAGTTAAATATTCCCTTTGAGGAAAGTGGTTTTCTGAAATAGGAATTACCAATGAGATTTTCCCAAATACTTAGTTGTGTATTTAATCCAGTATTTGTTCGATCTTCAGGAATATGGGCAATTTTTTTTCTACGTATATTTTTTGGTGTTGAAGACGCTATATCTTCACCTAAGTACATTATTTTGCCTCTACTCGCCTTTCGTAAGCCTGTTAGAGCCTCAACAAGCTCTGTTTGTCCGTTACCCTCAACTCCTGCAATACCAACTATTTCACCTTCTTTTATGCTCATCTCTACACCGTTTACAGCTAAAAGTCCTCGAGCATCGTGAACCCATAAGTTTTCTACATTTAAGATTTCATCCTTTGGATTTGATTCATCTTTTTTGACCTGAAGAAAAACTTCTCTTCCAACCATTTGGGAGGCTAATTCTGTAATAGAGGTATTTTTAGTTTCAGATACTCCCTGGACTTCACCAGCTCTCATAACTGTCACTCTATCAGCAATTTCCATAACTTCTCTTAATTTATGAGTGATGAAGATGACTGTCTTTCCCTCGTTAACAAGTGTTCTAATTACATTAAATAATTCATCAGTTTCTTGTGGAGTAAGAACAGCAGTAGGCTCATCAAGAATAAGTATATTTGCATTCCTATAAAGAGTTTTTAGTATTTCGGTCCTTTGCTGAACCCCTACTGAGGCATCAATCATCTTTAAACCGGGATCAACTTTAAAACCATACTTCTCGGCGATATCCATAACGGACTTGTTAAGACCTTTCCAGTCAACCAATCCTTTAGAATTTTTAGGTTCTTGACCGAGACCAATATTCTCAGGAGCTGTAAAACTTGGTACCAATGTGAATTCTTGATGGACCATTCCAATACCAAGATTGATTGCCGTTTCTACTTTATTAATAGTTTCCATTGAACCATTAATTACGATTTCGCCTTCATCTGGTTGCTCGATTCCATAAAGAATCTTCATCAAGGTTGATTTACCAGCACCATTTTCTCCAACTAAGGCATGGATTTCACCTTTGTTTACCTGAAAGTCAACATTTTTATTGGCTATAACGCCGGGGTAAGATTTTGTAATATTTTTTAAATGTATTGCTGTTTCTTTATTCATATTTTAATTTTTAGATTTACTTAATCTTAATAATTTAGCCCGACTCACGTCGGGCTAAATTAAATTTTTTGTCTAGTAATTGGTTAAATTAACCACCAGCTGTTACATCAGTAACAACAATTTCACCAGAAACAATTTTTGCTCTAACTTCTTTTACTTCTTCAGTTAAAGCTGCGACTTGGGCTGCCATGTCAGCAGGTCCTTCGTCAGCAAATAATGAACTTCCATCAACTAACCATGTTGGACCAACACCGTTTTCAGCTGAACCATAAGAAGCAATTTCGCTTACTACCATTCCAGCTTCAGTTCTATTCTTAATTGCAGAATAGACAGCGAAGTCTACATTCTTCATCATGGATGTGATCATAGTTCCAGGTTGCATAAAGTCCTGGTTGGAGTCAACACCAACTGCGAAATTACCTGTTTCCGCTGCGGCTTCATATGCTCCATTACCAGTTGAGCCACCAGCTGCAAATATAATATCTGCACCTTGCTCAAAACAACTTAATGCGATTTCTTTACCTTTAGCAGGATCTCCCCAGCTACCGGCATAACCGTCACAAAGTTTAATGTCAGGGTTTGCATATCTTGCACCCTCTTCCCAACCTGTTTGAAATTTTCTAATTATTGGAACGTCCATTCCACCCATGAAAGCTACATGGCCAGTTTTGGAAAGTTTTCCAGCAATATATCCAACTTCAAAAGAACCCTCATGCTCTTTGAAGATAAGGTTTGAGACGTTTGGTAATAAATCACCATTGTCTGCTGTAATAACCATATCAACAATTGCAAATTGTACGTCTGGGTTAGCTACTGCTGCTTCTTTAGTAATTTCTGCTTCTGAGAAACCGACCGTAATGATCATTTCTTTTCCATCAGCAAGAAAGTTTTGAATAGCAGCCGCTCTTTCGCTAGGTTCTGTTTCTACATAGTCTCCTTGAATGCCAAGATCAGCTACAGCTTTGTCGTAGCCTCTTTTAGCAGAGTCCATGAAGGAAAGGTCACCTAATGCGCCAAGAACGATACCAACTTTTAGTCCATCTGGTTCTGCTGCAGGTGCTGCGGTTGTTGCAGGTGAATCTAATGACTCTTCCTCAACTACGACTTCAGCAACTTCCTCTGTTGCAGTATCTGATCCACCACAGGCGGATAGAACTAACATTAGAGATAGCAAAATCAAAGATGATTTCTTTTTATTTGTTATCATTTATTTACTCCTTCATTATTTAAATAATGATGGATTAATTCTATAACATATTTTAAAAACTGCCGAATTGATATAGGTTATATTTTTATTTTTAAGGGAGTAGCGAAGAACTTTTTGTTATGATCGAAAATAATTTATCATCATCAACTTCATTCATCCAGTAAACATTTTTATCTCTACCAGATATTTCATTAACATCTACTACTGTCTGGCCAAGGGTAAGATCTGAAAGAGTCTCAACTTCTACATTTACAAAATTCCCCTTGGTTAAAGAGTTGTCAACGAGATACGCTGTTACAAATGCATCATGAACGGGTGTTCCATCCGGAAATTTCTTTTTGACAATCTCTAAATTTGCTAAACGCGACATGAGTCCTACAAGTAGTTCTGAAGTTTTTGTTTTAGTGTCAGAAATATTTTTTATTCTATTCGAAGTTGAAATTGCTTGATGGGTGACATCTAATCCCATCATTATAAGCTTTACACCAGAGTGTAAAACGATATGGGTAGCGTCTGGGTCGACGAGTATATTAAACTCTGCCGCAGGAGTTGTATTTCCACCAGTTGCACTTCCTCCCATAAAAACTATCTGTTCAATATTCTCAACAATTTCTGGCATCTCTGATATAGCTTTTCCAATATTGGTCATAGGACCTAAAACACATAATGTTACTTTCTCTTCGGAATTTGAAATAGCATCTTTTAGGAAAGTGACAGCATCTTGACCTTCCTCGGTTTTTGATGGTGCTGGAAAGGGAACTCCTCCTAATCCATCAGTACCGTGAACCCACTCAGCAGTTAAAAGCTCTCTTTTTAAAGG
Source organism: uncultured Candidatus Actinomarina sp. (assembly GCA_902510965.1). Classification (GTDB taxonomy): domain Bacteria; phylum Actinomycetota; class Acidimicrobiia; order Actinomarinales; family Actinomarinaceae; genus Actinomarina. Next base: position 27,982 of record CABXDM010000008.1, on the reverse strand, counting down.
GGCACTCTCTCCTTCAAAAACTTTAATATTATTCCTTCCAGCTTGCTCAAGAATTCTTAGAGCATTAGTAGTTCCTACTTCTACTCCAACATTTCCAGCTACTGTAGTTATTCCAAGTATTTCTTTATCCGTGAAGTGTGCAAGTGCTATTAATATAGCTACAGCGTCGTCAGTACCTGGATCAGTATCGATAATTATTCTCATTTGATTTAGTTAATATTAAGACTCAGAATCGGCAAAGTCAACCGGTGGCTCAGTTGGAGCTTCAACGGCTTCGAATTTTAAAATACCCTCTTCAGAGTTAAGAGATATTACAATTGTTGATCCAGCCTTATACTTACCTTGAAGAAGTTCTTCAGATAAAGGATCTTCGAGTAATCTTTGTATGGATCTTCGTAGAGGCCTAGCTCCAAATTCTTTGTTATATCCTTCAGTCGCTAAAAATTCTTTTGACTCTTCGGATAAGACTATCTCAATATCAGAGTTCTTAAGTTGTTTATGCACTCTGTCTAGCATCAAATCTACAATTTCTGTTACCTCTTCAACAGTGAGCTGATGGAATACAATTGTTTCGTCAATTCGATTTAAAAATTCAGGTCTAAAGTGTCTTTTAAGCTCTTCCGCAACTTTAGATTTCATTTTGTCGTAAGAACCTGTATCAGTTAAGTTGCTAAAACCAATATTTTTACTTAAATCTTTAGTACCTAAGTTAGAAGTCATTATTATTACAGTATTTTTAAAGTCAACAGTTCTACCTTGGGCATCCGTCAATCTACCATCTTCAAGAATCTGAAGAAGAGTGTTAAATACATCTGGATGAGCTTTTTCGACCTCATCTAACAAAACAATACTAAATGGTTTTCTTCTAACTGCTTCAGTTAACTGACCACCCTCATCATATCCAACGTATCCCGGAGGTGATCCTATCAATCTACTGACCGTGTGCTTTTCCATGTATTCAGACATATCTATCTGGATTAAGGAGTCTTCATCACCAAAAAGGAATTCAGCGAGTGCTTTTGCAGTTTCTGTTTTTCCTACACCAGATGGACCTAAGAAAATAAATGAACCAGATGGTCTTTTAGGGTCTTTTAATCCTGATCTGGTTCTTCTTATTGCTTTTGAAACAGCATTAATGGCTTCGTTTTGACCAACAATTCTCTTGTGTAACTCATTTTCCATTTCAAGTAATCTTGCAGTTTCCTCTTGTGTTAGTCTATGAACAGGTATGCCTGTCCATTGCGCCAACACTTCTGCGATTTCTTCTTCGTCAATGACCATCTCTACATCTGTAGAAGAAACTCCATCAAGAGAATCAATTTCCTCTAGTAAAATTTTTTCCTGATCTCTAATTTGTGCAGCTTTTTCAAAAAGTTGTGACTCAACAGCGTCAATTTTTTGTTCTCTATAATTTTTTAATTTATCAGATAATTCTTGTTTCTCTGGATCTAGTGGTTTTTTGTACACCCTCATTCGGCTTCCAGCTTCATCAATTAAGTCAATAGCTTTATCAGGTAAGAATCTATCTGAAATATATCGGTCAGCCATATTTACAGCAGACGCAATGGCCTGATCTGTAAATCTCACACCATGATGTACTTCATATCTATCCTTAAGTCCACCAAGTATTTCTATAGCATCAGACAAATTAGGCTCATCAACTTTTACAGATTGAAAACGTCTTTCTAAAGCAGCATCTTTTTCAAAATGCTTTCTAAATTCTTCTAAGGTCGTTGCACCAACTGTTTGTAATTCACCTCTAGCAAGCATTGGCTTCAGAATTGATGCTGCATCAATAGCTCCCTCTGCAGCTCCAGCACCCACCAAAGTGTGAATTTCATCTATAAAAAGAACAATATCGCCACGTGTTTTGATTTCTTTTAAAACTTTTTTAAGTCTCTCCTCAAAATCTCCACGATATCTTGATCCTGCAACAAGTGATGAAAGGTCAAGTGTATAAATTTGTTTACCTTTTAGTGTTACTGGGATGTCTCCTGATACAATTTTTTGTGCTAAGCCTTCAACTATTGCTGTTTTACCAACACCAGGTTCACCAATTAAAACCGGATTATTTTTTGTTCTACGAGAGAGTATTTGCATAACTCGTTCGATTTCTGTTGATCTACCAATAACAGGATCTAACTTACCTTCTTTAGCCATTCTTGTAAGGTTTCTTCCAAATTGATCTAATATTGCAGAACCAGTACCTGAGCCAGATCTTTCACGACCACCAGTTGAGGCTGATTGTGGCTTTTTACCCTCACCTGAAGAAGAGATCAACTTTATTACTGTCTGTCTTACTTGTGAGAGTTCTGCGCCAAGTTTTTTCAATACCTGTGCTGCTACACCTTCTCCTTCTCGAATGAGACCTAATAAAATGTGTTCTGTGCCAATGTAGTTGTGTCCAAGTTGTAAGGCTTCTCTTAGTGAAAGTTCAAGTACTTTTTTTGCTCTTGGTGTAAAAGGAATATGCCCACTTGGTGACTGCTGACCTTCTCCAATAATTTCAACTACCTCAGACCGCACTGAATCTATATTTATGCTCAATTCTTCAAGAGCCTTGGCAGCATGGCCTTCACCCTCTTGAATCAGCCCTAACAGAATATGCTCTGTACCTATGTAATTATGATTAAGTCTTCTTGCCTCTTCTTGGGCGAGGACAACTACTCTACGAGCTCTATCTGTAAATCTTTCAAACATATGTTTATATTAATAAGTCTCCGTTTATACGCCTAAATGAAAATTACATGTATTTATTAAATCAACTTAATCTATAAATATGGATTCAAATGAGCTAACAAACATCATACCCATACCTAATTTATGGGAAAATTTAGAAAAACTTGAGAAACGCTTATTTGAAGTTACCGTATCGGAAGATAATTATCTCACAGAAATTTCTCAGTATCTTATTGAAGCTGGTGGGAAAAGATTTAGGCCAATAATTTCTCTTCTAGCTGGTGAGTTGGGAACTGGAAACCAAGAAAGAGTAATTGATGCGGGTATTTCGGTTGAATTAATTCACTTAGGTAGCTTGTATCATGACGATGTTATCGACGAAGCTACAACACGTAGGGGTGTTGAAAGTACTAATCGTAAGTGGAATGCAACCCTCGCTATATTGGCTGGTGATTATTTACTTGCTAGGTCCTCTGAACTTGCAGCAGATAACTTAGGACTAGAATCTGTCAAATTGCTCGCATCTACTTATGCGGAATTAGTAGTTGGTCAAACAAAAGAAGTTCAATTTTCCTACAGCACGACTCATAGTAAAGATGATTACCTAGAAGTGATAGGTGGAAAAACAGCAAGTTTAATTAGAACAAGTGCAAAGCTTGGAGCAATGGCATCAAATTGTTCTAAAAATACTATTGATTCAATTAGTTCGTGGGCTTGGCACAATGGAATTATTTTTCAAATTACAGACGACATCTTAGACCTAAATTCAGACAGCGAAACGTTGGGTAAACCAGCTGGTAATGATATCCTCGAAGGCACCTATACACTGCCAGTACTTATTGCACTTGAAAAAAACCCTAAGAAGGTTGAAGAATTATTGCGCCAGGTAAAGAATTCTGAAATTGCACTCACTGATGTTCTAGGAGAGTTTAACAACGATGAGATAGTTGAAGAATCAAAAAAATTTGTAAATCTTCATTTCAAACAAAGTAATGATGCGATAAAAAATATAGAGAATAAGAAAATTTCAAATATTTTAAATAACCTAAATGAGTACTTACTTCAAAGAAGTAATTAGTTTTCAGGTTTTAAATGAGGAAATGCAACAACTTCACGTATCGAGGTATTCCCCGTAAGCATCATTACAAATCTATCAATTCCAAAACCTAGACCACCTGTTGGGGGTAACCCATGTTCCAAAGCTTCTATGTAATCCATATCTTCAACATGTGCCTCTTCATCCCCTGACTCTTTTTTTATAGCTTGAGATTTTAGTCTTGCTTCTTGTTCAACGGAATCTATTAATTCAGAGAAGCCATTTGCAAGCTCACTTCCAAAAGCAAATAGCTCAAATCTCTCAGTTATGCTTGGATTATTTTTACTGTTTCTAGCAAAAGGGGAAACCTCTACTGGGTAATCAATTACGAATGTAGGATTTATTATTTTCTCCTCAACAAATCTTTCAAATAAATCATAGACCAGAAGCCCCGTAGTATTTATCTCAGTATTAACTTCTATATCTTTTTTATTCAACTGTTCAACAACTTCATTAAAATCACTAGAAAATTCAACTTTGATACCTACCTCCTCTGAAACTAAAGTAAACATAGATGCTTTAGCCCAGGGAAATGAAAAATCAGCATTCTTTTCATCAAAAGTGATATCAGTACTTAATTCCAAGTCGTCAAAGACTGTAGAACACATATTTTCTACCATTTCAATAACACCATTGACATTTGTGTAGGCTTCATAACTTTCCATCATTGTAAATTCAGGGGAATGGGTTTGATCTATGCCCTCATTTCTAAAAACTCTACCTAGTTCAAAGACTTTCTCAAAACCTCCAACTATCATTCTTTTCAAATATAACTCTGGAGCAATTCTTAAATACATTTCGACATCAAGAGCATTGTGATGAGTTATAAATGGCTTGGCAATCGCCCCACCAGCTTTAGGTTGTAATATTGGAGTTTCCACTTCAATAAAATCTTTGCCATGCATAAATTGTCTGATGGAGTTGATTATTTTTGAACGAATTTCTATTGTTTGTTTTGCATCCGGATTTACAATGAAATCTAGATATCTTTGACGAAACCTTGTTTCTTTATCTTTTAAGCCATGCCATTTTTCAGGAAGAGTTCTTAATGATTTAGACAAAATACTACTTGTAGAAACTTTGATTGAAAGTTGGCCTTTTTTAGTTTTCATTATCTCGCCCTTTACGCCGATGATGTCGCCAGAATCATATTTTGAAAATAAGACACTCTCTTCTTCGGATAAGGTTTTTGAGTCGACAAGAATCTGTATTTTTCCAGAATTATCAATCAAGTCAAAAAAAGAAAGCTTCCCAAAAGATCTTCCATTCAATATTCGACCGTGAATTTTGACTTCAACTCCTGAATGTTCAGCATCTTTTAGGGTTGTATGATTTTTAATAATGTCTACTATTTGGGAAGTTCCTTTAAATTCTGTTGGAAAAGCATCTTGATTATTATCCAGAAAAAATTGGATTTTTTCGGCCCTAAGGTCATATATTTCTTGCTCTGATTTTGAAAGATTACTCACAATATGTATATTAATTATTTAAATTATATATCTCTTCAAGTCCATCTAAAGTTAGATTTCTTTCATAAGATGTATTTATGTTTAAGACTGGTTGAATTAAAGTTCCAAGTCCTCCGGTTACAACTACACCTGGGGAAAGTTCTGATTCTAGTACTATCTTTTCCAGCATTGAATCAATCATTGAGGCGTGTCCTAAAACTAGTCCGCTTTGTATAGCCTCGTAAGTATTTTTACCTATAACTTTGTTTGGTTCTTTAAGTTCGACAGACTTTAATGAAGAAGTTCTTGAAATTAAAGCATCCAAGCTTATTTTTATTCCCGGGGCAATTGATCCACCAAGATATTCTTTATTGTGGTTCACAACATCAAAAGTTGTAGCTGTTCCAAGATCCACAATTATAACTTCTTTATTAATTTTTTTGTAACCTCCCACTGAATTTGCAATGCGATCTGGTCCCAGTTCTTTAGGATTGTCAATGTTTACTTTTAAACCAGTTTTAACACCAGGGCCAACAACTAAAACCTCTTTAGATGAAAATTTATTTATTGCAGACACAACACTATCTGTAATTTGGGGCACAACAGAACAAACTATAGCTCCATGAAGAAGTTCATCATCAGCTTTCGAAAGATCAATTGTTGTTCTAAACATCATTAATAGCTCATCCGAGGTAATTGTTTTCCTTGTCGTATACCTATAACTTTGCCAATTATCTGAGTTGCCTACACCGACAGTAGTTTCACTATTACCAACATCTATGGCTATGATTTTTTTCATCTATCCCTCTATTCTGAAATCAATGTTGTCTATCAACCTAATTCCCTCTACGTATCCAGCAATAATAATTATAAAATTTTTTGTGTTATCACTTATTGCACTAAAAGTATCTTTATCTAATATTTCGAGATAATCAATTTCAAGTAGGCCATCTTTATTCCTTTGTAGTGTTCTTTCAATTGATGTACTTACTAGACCAGTTTCAAGAAATATTTCTTTTAGAGTATCGAGTTGTTTCTTTAAACCACTGGCAGTTTTCTTGCCTTTAGCGCTCAAAAGTAAATTTCTACTACTTAACGCTAAGCCCAATTTATCACGTACTATTTCCCCTTCAAGAAGGTCAATATCTTTATTCGTGCGCCCAATATAATCTTTAATTAAAAATAATTGCTGTGCATCTTTTTTCCCAAAAATGACTTTTTTAGGTTTTATTAGCTCAAATAATCTATTCACTACAGTCAGAACTCCATCGAAGTGTCCCGGTCTTGATTTACCCTCGTACTGTTCGCCTATATGACCAGAACTAAGCAGATCTAAAAAACTATCACCATATACATAGTTTTCATCAGGTGTAAAAAGATAATCTACGTTTAGCTTCTCTAAATTTATAGAGTCTTTTTGAATGTCCCTGGGATATTTTTGGTAGTCATTAGTGTCATTGAATTGTTTTGGGTTTACAAAAATTGAGACAATAGTTTTTAATCCAGATTTCTTAGCTTGTTCTATTAATGAAAAATGTCCTCTGTGCAGGGATCCCATAGTTGGTACAAAAAATAGATTTTCTTCATACATATCATTTGTTATTTGTTTTACATTTTTCATATTTATCGTGCCCTATATTGGTGCCCGTAATTACTTGTAACTTATATTACCTTTTTTTTCTACTTTTTGATCATTTAAATTAAAGTCAGCGATGTCAAATACATTGATGATTTCGCAGAGTGGTTCAACTACAAACAATCTATTTCTCCAATCGTAGTGTGGAATTGTTAACTCTTTAGAAGAATTATTTTCGTTGTTGAAAAAAATGATATCGATGTCAATTAATCGAGGACCATATCGATAAGTTTTTTTTCTACCAAGGAAATCTTCTATTTCTTTAACTTCATTTAAGAGATCTGAAGAAGTTCTTGAGTACTCAATTTCAGTCACTATATTATAAAAATTTCTCTGATTGGTTTCCAACAATGCATCTGATTCAAAAATTGATGAAACCAGATTTATTTGAGCTATTTTTTCAAGCTCAATCAGAGCATTCCTTAAATTTTTTTGACGATCACCAATATTAGATCCTAATGAAAGAATAATTCCCTGATAGTTATCCACTGTAGGTAACGCTGATGTCTTTGGTCTTTTTGCTAAGAGCTGTATTTGGTTTATGGACTGTAATGATTAATTTATTAATTTTTGCATCAATTAAATTTTCATATATATATTTAGCTAATGTCTCAATAAGATTAAATGAAGATGATGCAACCAATTCTTCGACCTTCTCAACATAGTCCGCATAATTAATAGTTGTCTCTATTTGATCATCAACAACAGTGTCATTGTTAAGTATTATATGTAAATCAATTAAAAATAGTTGATTTTCTATCTTTTCAAACTCATAAACACCATGTTTACCATGTGTTTTTATTCCATCAATTTTAATGTCGTAAGACATTTCCTATTAACTTGGAATCAAAGCAATTGCTTTAGGTGATAAAGGTTTCCCTAAAATACGTTCAAGAATTGTTCTAGAAAATATAGGATCCTCTAATAGTTTTGAATAAATTAAATAACCAGCCAATATCCCCGGAACCTCTTCATCTAAGTACTCTCTATGAATTAATAACTTTCTTTCTTTGTCAGAGAGAGCCTCTTTAATGGCTTCAAAAATGACCGAAATAGACTCTTTTGGAGGATTCTCCCCTAACGGAAAATGATATGTCCTAAAGCCAACTTCTTGATAGTTTGTTAGGTTGAAATCAGTTTCTAATAATGAGAATATAGAGTTGATCCCATTACTTTTTAACCACTGAACCTCTTCTTCTCTTCTGATTTTTCTAGAAGTAAGGCCTCCACCACCTATACACTCTGAAACTGCTAATTTGCCTTCGATTATCCAGTGAAAATCATTTGGTTTTAGTCCTGCCATCATCAGCCTTTCCTAGGTGTTAAACCATAGTAGCTTAACAAATTTTTTAATCAATGAAGTGTAACCTGACCAAAGAAACTCCTTGGTTTTGGCAGTGATTAAGTAATTCTTCATCGGAAGTGTTTAATAACTGTGTGAATTTTTTTCTTGAGTAGCCTACAACTAAAGGATAGTCTCCGACAAACTGACCAATGGATTCAAAGAGTGTTGCAGACTGCTCTTGGGTTTTGCCAAAACCAAGTCCAACATCTATTGCTATTTGATCCCTATTTACACCAGATTCTAAAATATTTTCAACCTGTTTCATAAGGTCATTTTTTACATCCCTAACAATATCTTTGTAATCTGATTTTTCGTGAATCGATGATGAATAATTATTTCTGTGGGTAAGTATCAATCCGGCAGAATGCTTTCTCAAAGTAGTTATCATTCTCTGGTCTTGAACTCCAGAAACATCATTAACAACAGAAAAATTGTTCTGGAAAGCTTCTTCAGCGATAATTGGATTGAAAGTGTCTATTGAGTGGTAAAAATTATCATTTTTATGTTCTAGAAATGAATTTAATCTGAGTAACTCTTCTTCTGTTGTTATAGATTTAAAATTTGGTTTAGTTGAGATGCAGCCAATATCAACAAAGTTAATACCTTTTTTTGATGCCGTTTCGTAAACTTCAGGAATTTTTTCTTGTCTGTTAAGTAAACCATCATCTGAAAATGAATCATTTGTGATATTCACTATTCCAAGTAAGTTGTTGGTTAGCTTTCCTAAAAAATTATCCCAAGAAAACAACTTATTTAAAGTTCGCTATAGCTTCTGACCTGAGTGAATAATCTAATTCATAGATACCTGTGCTAAAAGTCGTAATTACGTCTGAAACTGTACTTTTTGGATTCATTAAATCTGAGCATAGATGTTTAGCGGTAACTCTTATAAACACTCCTTCAGGTTCTAATTCTTTATGAATAAGTTCAGCTGCCTTTTGCGTAATTTTTTCTTGCAGGGTTAAGTCATTTGAAAGGTGATTAACCAAATCACTAAACTTTGAAATTCCTGCAATTTTATTTCTTGGAAACACAGCTATGTCAAACGAACCAAAAAAAGGAAGTAAATGATGTTCACACAAGCTTGTGAAGGGAATACTGCTTAAGTATATTGGCTGGCTGTGTGTGACTTCATCAAGACTCGTAAAGATCTCTAATAATTCAGATGAATTTTGAGATAATTTTTTTTCTATCTCTGTAGTGAACTTTTGCAATATAGCTAGAGATTCCTCTTCAGGCTTACTGGTAGTTTTTTGAATAAAATTTAGTAAATCATTGAGTACATCACTCTTATCTAACTTACTCACTATGCCAGCTTTAAAGTTTTTCCGGAGCCATGAATTTTAACTTTTTTTATTGATTTAAAAATTCTTGAAACTTCTTCTCTATCAATTGTTTCTTTTTCCATCAAGACCTCAACCATTGCATCCATTTGTTTTTTAAATTTTTTAAGGATTTTACCAGCTATTGCGTGAGCATCATTAAGAAGAATTTTTACTTCATCGTCTATGGAGGAAGCTACTTCATCCGAATAATCTTGCTGTCTACCATAATCTCTTCCAAGAAATACTTCGTTTGACCCCTTGCCGAATAACATTGGCCCTAGCTTATCACTCATACCAAATTCCATGACCATTCGTCTAGCAATTTCAGTAGCCTTTTCAATATCATTAGACGCACCTGTTGTTGGGTCTTTAAATACTAGTTCCTCCGCAACTCTTCCCCCCATCAACATCGCTAATCGATCTTTTAATTCAGCTTTTGATGAAAGATACTTTTCTCTCTCAGGTAAAGCCTGTGTATACCCTAAAGCCCTGCCTCTTGGAATGATTGTAACCTTATGTATCGGATCTGCATTTGGAAGCGCCCAACCAACTAATGCATGTCCAGTTTCATGATATGCGATTATTTTCTTTTCCTCGTCACTCATAAGTCTGCTTTTTTTCTCAGGCCCGGCGAGAACTCTATCAATTGAATTTTCGATATCTGTATTTGAAATAGTCTTTTTACTCTTTCTTGCAGCAAGTAATGCTGACTCATTTAATAAATTTGCTAAATCAGCTCCTGTAAATCCAGGAGTTTGTTTAGCTATTGTTTTTAAGTCAATATTTTTTGCAAGCGGTTTATCTTTAGAGTGGACTTTTAAAATCTGTGTTCGACCATCTAAATCAGGCCTGTCAACAATTACTTGCCGATCAAATCGTCCAGGTCTTAATAGTGCTGGATCAAGCACATCTGGTCTATTTGTAGCTGCCATAAGAATTACTCCCTGATTAGACTCAAATCCATCCATTTCTACAAGAAGCTGGTTCAATGTTTGTTCTCGTTCATCATGACCCCCACCAAGACCTGCTCCACGCATTCTTCCGACAGCGTCGATCTCATCAATAAAGATAATTGCTGGAGACGAATCTTTTGCTTTTTTGAACAAGTCTCTAACACGACTTGCTCCTACACCAACGAACATTTCAACAAAGTCTGAACCAGAAATACTATAAAATGGAACATTAGATTCCCCAGCTACAGCTCTTGCTAGTAAGGTTTTACCTGTACCGGGTGGTCCAACTAGTAAAACGCCCTTGGGAATTTTTGCTCCTAGATTGTTAAACTTTTCAGGAGATTTAAGGAATTCTTTTATTTCTTCAAGTTCTTCTTTTGCTTCCTCAGCTCCTGCGACGTCACTAAATGTGACCTTAGGAGTTTCTTCGTCCATTTCTTTAGCTTTGGATTTACCAAACTGCATAATTTGATTGCCGTTTGTTCTCACTTGAGAAAACATATAAAACATGAAGCCAGCAAGGAATAGCCATGGTAAAAATGCTATAAAGTAATCCTGAAAGCCAGCAGGTTCAGTGTCAGTACTTAACTCAATTTCTTCATCTACTAGTAGTTGAAAAACTTCCCCTTCAAAACCCTCTGGATATTCAGTTTTAAAAACTTTACTTTTACCTATAACTTCAAAATGCACTGTGTTTGACTGCTCTTTAATAATTGCTTCTTCAACTTTTTTCTCATTAATCAAAGATTTAAATTCAGAGAAAGAAACCTGCTCAGGTGCATTTATATTTTCGTTGTATTGCTGAACGCCAAAAAAGATTAACAGCCCTAAAGCAGCATATAAAAAAAATGATCTGTTTTTATTTTTTTCTTTATTATCCATTATGTTTTAATTTAATACCCGCACGATTAAAAGTAATTATCAAATTTAAGAAAGTACACCAAGATAAGGGAGTTCACGGTATTTTCCGTTGTAGTCAAGCCCATAACCCACTACAAATTCAGGACCGATTTCGAAACCGCTGTAGTTTATTTCAATTGGATCTTCAGCGACGTCTTTTTTAACAAACATGCAGAAAATTTCAATACTTTTTGGATTTCTTGATTCAAGTAGTTTTTTTAAGTTTGAAAGTGTGAGTCCGGTGTCATAAATATCTTCAACAATCAAAACATTCTTGTCTGTGATATCGTATTCTAAATCTTTTACGATTTTTATTTGTCCTGATGATTCAGAGCCATAATAAGATTTGATACTCATAAAATCAAAAGTTACATCAAGCTGCAGTTGTTTTGCTAGATCGCTCACTACAATAAAGGCACCTTTCAAAATGCCAATTACGACTAACTCTTCTCCTTCGTATTTATCATTAATTTTGTTTGCAATTTCAGAGATTTTATTTTCAATCTCTTCCTTAGATATCAACGTTTTAGAAATTTTCAATTTTACCCTTTTCTACAGAAGCACTTATTATATGTGAATAATTCTCTTTATGGAAGTCAAGAGCTGCGTCTGACTTTCTTATTCCTGGAAGCCAAATTATTTCATCATCGAGAACCATCATCGGCCAAACCTCTTTCATTAATCCTTTAATACCAAAAGACCGCATAACTTCAGATACTTTTTGGTCAGTTCCATTAGCCCTTATCTTGTCACCACTCTCTAGCGTCCTCGTAGAAATGTTTTTACTTAGAGGTGGAATTGCTAAATTCCACCTATTGTGAGACGTTACCTTTTCAACTTTTACAAGATTTAAATATCCATAACTTAATTTGTCTTGGTTAGATTGTTCGCACCAAAGATGTTTGTTAACAAAAATTAAAAGTGAGGATGATTTCAAGCAAAACCAGTCTCCATAAAAAGATACTTGGTTACCAGAAGCAATGACTTCTTTTATTTTATCGATATCCTTTGACTCCATTCCTGACATGCCTAGTAGTTTTGCAATAATTGAGAAAGATGATAATAATTCAGGATTATTAAAATTTATCATAGAGATTGGAATCTCAACATACCCTTTGCTTGACTTAATAAATTTTAAAAACTTTGTTTCTCCTGGAAGTGCATACTCTACCTCGCTAATTATTTGATTGATTTTATCTTCTAATGAACCGGTAAATCTTTCTTTGACCTCGTCAAAAATAACATTTCTAATCCAATTTCTATTTATTTGATTATCAAAATTTGTTTCATCATCAAGGTAACTGATTTTGTTTTTTTCAGCATAGATAATGACTTCTTGCTTGGATATATCCAATAAGGGTCTTAGTATTTTGTTCACCTGCATGGGAGTTGACTTTAAACCATGTAAACGTGTACCTCTAAATAAATTCATAAAGAATGTTTCAACTCTATCAGATAGGGTGTGTCCAAATAAGAGATATTCTTCTTCTTCAATGTTCATGTTCAATTCTTTCATTCTCACATTTCTCATTTGTGTTTCAGATGCATTGGGCTCTAAAGAGGTTTGTAGTGAGACAAAAGCAATACCTAGCCGGTTAGCAATAGATTTTGCTTGTAGTTCTAAGTCACTTGAATGATTTTGGTTGTGATTGACAAAAACACTTCTTACATTTTTAGAATACTTAGTAGCTAAGAAAGCCAATACAGCACTGTCTACACCGCCACTTAAAGCCACAACGTATTTCTTGTTAATATCAAAGCTTGATAAGAATTTTTCTTCGATTGGGTTAGACATTCAACACCGAGAATACTTTTATTATTCTTTTACCTTATATCGTTTTCTCGTTACCTGTCGAAAATACTGAACTACGTTTCCAAGAATTACTAAGGTTGCGATTGCAACTGATGTAGGAATAAGAAATTTGTAAGTCCATGCAGGATCTTCAGGTTCTTCAATTTCTTCCTCAATTACTATTGCCGGAATTGGTAGCTCATTCTCACCATTGTGATCATCAGCTAACGCCATCGCAGGAAAAATTAGACTCCAAACACTTATATACATAATTAATTTTTTCACATAAAAAGACTAGTTAGTTATTTATAAAATACGATTAAATTTTAAAGATATTTTGAGCCGAAGGAGGGAATTGAACCCTCGGCCTGCTCATTACGAGTGAGCTGCTCTACCACTGAGCTACCTCGGCAATAGTTGGGGTCTCTTAAAAAGTGAAAATCCCAGTTGATCTTGCGACCTTCTGGGACTCTCGTACTATCTTGTTTTCAATCTTTCGATTTCATTTGAGATAGTTATATAAAAATAATGATTTTATTAGTTAATTGCAACAAAAAATAAGGTTAATTTTCGCGAACATTCAGAAAATTTTTGATAGGTGACTCGTACAAACTAGGTTCGAGGAGGAAACTATCATGTCCCTTTTCAGAGACAAAATGTTCGATCTGCACATTACAATTTTGTTCTTTCAGAACATTTGCTAAATTTATTTGTTGCTCCGGGTAAAAGCACACATCTGAATCAACGCTTAAAATTAAGACATCTTTTGATGATATGTTTTGTAAAGTGCTTTCAGTTAACCTAAAATTTTGCCAGCCTCTAATAATTGATAGATACGACTCATTAGTGAATCTTTCAGTAAATTTTTCACCTTGGTGTATCATATAAGACTCTTCAGAGGTTTTAATAAAATTATCTAAATAATCTTCGGTATACTCTGTTTCATCTTTTGCTCTCTTGGAAAGTAGTTCAAGTGATATGTATGTTTTATGGGCAACCATTCTGGCTAGAGCAAGATAGTCTTTTTTTCTCTCTTTTGAATCACTACCTAAATTTAGTACATATGCCTGCTCGAGATTGTGAAGTAACTGTAGAGTTGAGACTTTTAGTCCACTAGAAATTGAGATTATTTTATTAACAAAATTAGGAAATCTAGCAGCAAATTCAAGAGCCATCAAACCTCCTATAGAAGGACCCACCACTGCATGTAAAATCTTGACGCCGAGGTGGTCTAATAATTCTTTTTGTGTGTTTTCGATATCTCTAAACGTTATCTCTGGAAAATTTTGTTCTTCACTCAATTGATAATTATTTGGTCCTGTTGATCCATAACAGCCACCTAAGTAATTTGCACAAACAACAAAATACTTATTCGTATCAATCATTTTTTCGGGACCTACAAAATCATCCCACCAGCCAATTTCAAGCTCTTCATTCCATGGTAAAGTTTTATCATGGAACTGCTCGTAATTACCTGCTAGTAAGTGACTACCCGTAAGGGCGTGAAATATGAGTATTGCATTATCTCCAGAATAAGATAGTTGCCCATACGTCGTATAGGCAACTTCTATATCATCCAGAACTTCGCCGGAATCTAATTTAAAATGCGGTATCTGGAATTTAGATATATTGTTATTTTGTACTTTCAAGTGCCTGTGAAAGATCTTCAATGATATCTTCTATGTTCTCAATACCTATGGATAGCCTCACAAGCTCTGGTGGTGATCCAGCCGCAACTAAAGCCTCATCATCTAGCTGAGAATGAGTCGTAGAAGCAGGATGGATTGCTAAAGACCTAGTATCTCCAACATTTGCTACATGTCGAAACATTTTTAAGTTATCAATAAATTTTTGCCCAGAATCCTTACCTCCTTTTATTCCAAAAACTACCATGGTTCCACCAGTTCCATTAAGGTATTTTTCTGATAATTCATACGACGGATCTCCTTCAAGGCCGGGAAATCTAACCCATTCAACCGAATCGTGAGCTGAAAGAAACTCTGCTGCCTTTTTAGCATTGCTACAATGTCTTTCCATTCTCAGGCTGAGAGTCTCAAGTCCAGACATCACCTCAAAAGCAGTATCAGGTGACATGTTTGCACCAAGATTTCTAAGAGGTACAGTTCTTAGTCTCAAAGAATATGCTACATTTCCAAGATCTCCTAGGTCATGCCCCCAACGCATATTACCGTAGCTACTGTCTGGTTTATCATAAAGAGGGAAGTTGCCGTTCCCCCAGTCAAAACCACCTTTTTCAATAACTGCGCCCGCGATAACTCTTCCGTGGCCAGACATCCATTTTGTTAAAGAATAGACAACTATATCTGCTCCGAAATCAAATGATTTTTGAATAGCAGAAGTAGTAAATGTAGCGTCAACAATTAAAGGAATGCCGTGCTTATGAGCTATTTCAGACAGGGCCGTTACATCCGCGACAACAAGTCCTGGGTTTGTGACAGTTTCGCAATAAATTGCTCTTGTTTTATCATCGATACTATCTTCAACTGCTTTTAAATCTGTTATGTCTACTTTTTTGGCATCAATTCCATATTCTGGAAGAATATTATCAAACATTGTGTAGGTACCACCATAGAGTTGGTTAGCTGCGACAAAGTTATCGCCTTGACTCATAATGTTTATTAAGGAATACATTACCGCTGATGTACCAGATGATAATGCTACGCACATTGCACCATCTTCTAATGCGGTAAGTCTTGCTTCAAGTGCACCAACTGTTGGATTTCCAAGTCTAGAGTAGATATTACCAAATTCTTTTAATCCAAATAAATTAGCGGCATGTTCCGTATTATTAAATTGATACGCTGTCGTCTTATATATTGGAACTGTGATAGACCCTTCAGCGTCTGCATCAGAATCCCATCCTGCGTGTAGTAGTTTCGAGTCGTATTTCATTAGTTTCTCCTTTAATTTGGAGAGGGTTTTGACTAGTTAGTTGCATTTCTGCCACATTTTCTAGCACCTTGGATAGTCTTCCAGGTTGCTGAGGTCTTAACCTTCTCTTTATGTATATCTAGATTATATCAGCTTAAATACTTGTTTCTAGATATTTTCGATTTTTTCCCAATTTCGATCATCGTGGCCAAAGTGCGAGAAAAGTGTATCTGTTCTATAGTCCACAGTTAGTAAGCTCAACCTCTCGATAATTGCTGCAGGCCTCATATCAAACTTATTAATAAAGTCTTGCAGTGTACTATTTTCTTTTTTTTCAGTTCCAAAGGTATCAACTGTTAACTCATAGGGATCAGCTTTTCCTATTGCGTACGCAACCCTAACTTGACATCTATCAGCTAGTTCATGAGCTACTACATTTTTAGCAAGATGTCTCGCTGCATAGGCGGCAGACCTATCTACTTTGCTAGGATCTTTTCCTGAGAATGCTCCTCCCCCAACAGGAACTGAAGGTCCATAAGCATCGACTACTATTTTTCTACCTGTGAGACCAGTGTCTCCCGCAGGCCCTCCTTTTACGAAGGAACCAGATGGATTGAGGTCTAGAACAAAATCTTCAGAAATATGTTCAGATACAATTTCATTTACTTGTTCTTTTAATCTTTCTAAATCAATATCTGGCTGGTGTTGGGTTGAAAAAACAACTTTTGTTTTTTCTCCGCCACTTGTAACTTGTACTTTTGAATCTAAATCGAGCATAGGATCTGAGTTTTGAAGATCCCACAAGCTTTTTTGTATATTTCTTGATTTATCGAAAGTAACAGGCATTAATGATTTTGTCTTATTCGTGGCGTAACCGACCATAATTCCCTGATCTCCCGCTCCTTGGTTTTTGTCATCTTCAACAGCTGCTCTAATTTCCTCTGACTGTGGAGTGAGTTCGTTATATATTGACAGCTTTTCTAAATCAAAATCGTCAAAACTGGTTTTAATAGTTTTACTTAGGGCTAAATTAACTATTTCTTTAATATCTTCTGAAGTAATATTAGCAATTTCACTTATTTCCCCTCCTACAAGAACCAATCCTCCATTTTTCGTGCCTGTTAGGAATGTTTCTACAGCAACCTTGGAGGCTGTATTATTTTTTAAAGCTTGTGTAAGAACGTAATCAGATATTAAATCAGCTATTTTATCTGGGTGTCCTGGTGAAACTGTTTCAGCTGTGACCATATTATTCATTTTATTTTCTCCTGTTTAGGTTTATGAAGATAAATAGCATATTTTTTGTCTATAAAAAACCGCATTTGTAGCACCTTTGTTTGCTTTCTAGGTTGCTGAGGTTTCCCTCTCTTCATGCATACTTATGCTAATGTGTGTAAAATTATTTACAATTACTTCTAGAAAAAATAATTAGTTCAAGAAATTTATTACTCTTAATTTATGATTCAAGAAGTAAAGAAAATTTTTCATTTATTACTCTCAGTTGCTTTTTCTTCTACTGGATTTATAGCTGCTGTAACTATCACGGTCTTAGCTGCAAGAGAAGTTTCATCAAATCCATATTTAATTGGGTTTCCAAATGCTGTCGGTGTTGCTGGTGCGGTAATTGGTACTCAAATGTTTGACAGGATGTCACAAAAATATTCAAAAAATAGAGCTCTATCGAATACTTTTCTTATTGGTAGTTTAGGAGGACTAGTTCAGATCTCTTCTTTGATAATTGACTCATTTTATCTTCTACTAATAGGAGCATTTATTTTGGGTATTGGTCAATCAGCAGCTCTTCAAACTAGGTATGTTGCTTCATTCGTGGCATCAGAAAGTTTTAAAGCTACAGCTTTATCTTTAGCTGTTTGGTTTTCAGTCTTTGGCTCGATATTTGGTCCTCGATTAGTTGGAGAGTATTCAGCAGTTTTTGAAAACTGGTTGGGGTCTGACCTGATAGTTGGTTATTTCATTGCTACATTTGGAATGTTCCTTGCAGGTTTGTCCGTCTTGTTATTCTCTCAAAAAGATAGCGCACTTAATAAAAAACTAGTTATAGAAAAATCACTCAAACTATCTGAACTAGATAGCACTGCAAGATTGTTAACAAAAATCCTTGTACTGAATCACTTTGTAATGGTATTAATTATGTCTGCAACACCCTTGCATGTGAAAGATATTGGAGAAACAATAAAATTAGTAGGAACAATTATAAGCTACCACACACTAGGTATGTTTTTACTATCACCCATTCTTGGAAAGCTAGTTGATAAATATGGATCTAAACTTTTTGCCATAATTGGGAGCCTTATACTCATCCTTAGTTGTGTGGTTTCGCTTTTTAATACAAATATATTATTTTTAAAAATTGGTCTATATCTTCTTGGCCTTGGGTGGAACTTTACCTACATAGCAATAAGCTCTGCTATTTCTAATTATTCAATCAGTAATGGAATAAATCTAAACATTAAGAGTGACAGCCTAGTATTTGTTGGGAGCTCTGTTGCTCATATAAGTCTCGGATTTACATACTTAAATTTCGGTTATTCCAATCTCATTTATTTTGGGCTACTTATTGGTGGCTACTTACTATTCAGTGTTAAAAAATTTACCAGCTTAAAAAGTCTATAGTTTACTTCTAAATTTCAATAGTTAATAAGTCTTCGCCAATGATCACAATGCCCTTGTAAGATTCTCTTATTTCCTTGGTTAAAAAATCCTCATCAAAAACTGGGGGGACGAAGTGAGTAAGTATTAATTTTTTAACGTTAGCTGCTTTTGCAATCTCTCCAATTTCTTTTGGACTGGTGTGATAGTCTCTGACATTAGAAATAGTTTTTTTAGACATCCTGTTCTCGTCGAACTCTAGATTAATGAAAACTTCGTGCACTAACGCATCTGCATCCATAGCATGATTTATTAAATTCTCATTTTTTCTGGTGTCTCCAGAGATTACTACTTTTTTTTCTATCTCTGTATCCGAAACTTTTATTTGGTAGCCGTATGCAGGCTCTACCGGATAGTGGTCTACCTCGAAGGGAATTATTTCTAAATGGAGATTCTTGTATGCATAGTCTGAATTAATTTCCGTAATCTCGTAATCAAGTCCACCTTTATTAGGTCTTTGCTCCCATTGAACTCTTCCTTGAAGTTCATTTTTAAAAGCTTTAAGCATATTCTGGAAAAATTCCTTTGTGCCTTTGGGTCCAACTATTCTAAATTTTTTATCTCTTCCCTGATGCCATCCAGATATATACAGTTGATAAATATCCATGACATGGTCAGAATGCAAGTGTGTCACAAAAAGGATTTCTATATCAGATGATTTGACTCCAGCAGCATTTAATCTTTGAGTTACTCCGGAACCGCAGTCAAATAAATAATTGCTCCCTTTATGAGTAAATAAAGTACTGGGACCAAATCTTAAGCTACTTGGACTGGGGCAACCTGTTCCTAAAAGAGTTAGGGTGCTCATAATTCTGCTAGCTCTACTGATAAATTATTCAAGACAATACTATCTCTCATCCCTTGCTGAATTTCCTCTGTGGCATTTTGAATTAGTTCACAATATCTATAATTTAATTTATCAATATCCTCAGAAGTTAGAAGTGCTCTAACTAAGTATTCAAGAGAACGAGTAGTCAATTTATTACTAAAAGTAGCTGTCGATTCCTCAAATTCTAATTGAATATTTTTTACATCTTTTAATAAACTCTGGAATCTAAACATATTCTTACCTGAAGTAGAATTTGTACTGGTTAGCTGTTCTAAGTTTTCTAACAGATTAGTAACTTTATCTTTATTGACGATAGATTTGAAATCCCTTATATCAATGAAGTTTGAAAAGTCATCGAAGGTGAAGTCATAAGTAGTTACAGTTTCGGACTCTACAAAAACTGTTCTACAACGGCTTTTAATAGTGTTAATAATTCCTCTATTTGCATCATCTTTAGCGTGTGACCAAAAACTACCAGTAGAAGTCAGGATGAAAATACTAGACTCAGATGGTTCTTCGAGTGTCTTGAGTAACGCATTTGAGGCTTCCTCTGTCAGTGACTTGTAAGGTGGGAAGATAATTACCTTATATTTTCCAGATATAGGGGATAAATTATCTTTATTGAGAACATCTCTTACGTCTTCGATACCAATAGTGTTTATGTTTTCTGACGTTATGAGTCTTACGTCTGGGTGATTATCCTCATAATTCTCTGACAGATTAATTTTTGATGCAAATTGAATTGCTTGTTCTAATACATACTTGGATGAGTCTGACAATAGTAAATATGCATGGAAAGGTGACTTACTCTCTTTTGCAAGACTGTAATTAAGATTCTGCAAGATCCAACCACTCGGATACTTTAGTGAAATTTTCCTGTTTTGAATCTTCAGCATTTATAACTAGAAATTTATCACTGAAGTCCTCTGCTAATTGTAAATATCCATCTCTAACTTTATTAAAGAAGCTGACTTTATCACTTCCAATCCTGTCTGCTATTTTTTGTCTTGATAAAGATATTTCTGGATCAATATCAAGAAGAACTACTTTTTCTGGCCAGTAGCTATTTAATGCAAAATCATTGAGTTCGTATACTTTTTCGTAACCTAACCCTCTTCCAACTCCTTGATAGGCAACTGAGGAATAGGCAGATCTGTCAGTAATAATTACCTGCCCATTTTTAATAGATGGTTTTACTACCTCTTGAATTAATTGGGCACGGCTTGCACTAAAAAGAAGTGCCTCCGCTGTTGGATTAACCTCGAAATCGTGACTTAATAACAAATCTCTAATTCCCTCGCTAAGTTTTGTACCTCCGGGTTCTCTGACAATTTTAAAATCTACACTTGCTTTAGAAAGTTCAGCCGACAATTCATTAATCAAAGTAGTTTTACCTGATCCATCTATCCCTTCAAATGCTAAATAATTACAATTCATTCTGGTTCATCCTCTATCGATTTAAAATTTAATTTAATATTGTTAAAATTAGAATTCTCAATACCAAACTCTTTAAATATCTTTCTGTAACTCGTAATAAAAGTAATCAATCCAGAAATAAAAATCAATAAAGAACTGATCTTTAATACCGTCTCAACGCCACTACTTGCAAAATAAGAATCTAAGTAGTTTGCTGCAATGCCCGAGGTTATGAAAGATAGGAGCAGTGCGATTCTACCTATGGTATAAAAGTTACCAAAAACCCTGCCTCTCATTTTTTGGTCTGTGGTAGCTTGCAGGAAACTTATGGTTAGGAGATAAACACCCCCAGTACCAACTCCGGAAATAAAAATGGATAAGAGTATGTTTGTAAAATCAGTTGAAATAAACGCAGTAAACAAAGATATACCTGTAGACAGCATACATAAACCAATAACAAAACTTACTCGTGAAAATGTACTTACAAAATAACTAAACGTAACCATGCTAAAAATGATCCCTGTTCCAAATGAAGCAATCATGAAGCCAAAAGAGCTTTCTGTAAAACCTAAGTCCACTGTTAAGAAGGTGTGGCCTAGTATAAAAAGAGCTCCTGCTCCAAAAAGGCTGAGTGATATTGAAACTGTTATGTTTCTAATTTCCTTATTACCAAAAAAATAATTTAGTCCTTCTTTGAACTCTTTTAAGACAAACCCATCATTTTCAATAGTTGTCTTGACACTTGTTGTTTTCAAAAATAATAAAAGATAGGCCGACAGCATGAATGTAATTGAGTCAAAAAGAAAAATAATTGATCCCGACCAACCATTACCAAAACTTGTTATGAAAGTAGGAACTCTAATATCAGCTATTAGTGCAAAAAATATAGAAGCTATTGGCAGTGTTGCATATGTTCCGATTGCGAATAATGAGTTTGCCTTTACTAGGTTTTCTTTATCCACTAATTCCGGGACAACAGACTCTCGTGATGGTTGTCTCATCAAGGAGAATATTTCAGTTAAAAAATTAATGATAAACAAATGCAGCAAACTGTTTGCAAAGAAAAGAAATAAAACAATTACCATTCGCGATAAATCTGTAAAAATCATTATATTTTTCTTATTCATTCTGTCAGCCATAAGACCGGCAAATGAAGACAGGAATGCAGGAATAATTCTTGCAATCACGGGGACAACAGCTGTTATACCTGAGTTACCACTTTCAGAACCAAGTTGACTAGCAAGTGCTACTGACGCAAATAATGTAGCCCAATCTCCAAAGCTAGAAAGCGATCCTGACCACCACAAAATTGAAAATTGTGATTTTGAAAATATTTTAATTTTATTCACTTATTTATATACTAAAAGAAAATAAAAATACTTTTTTTTAAAAATCCTATACATATTAAAAAAATGATGTTAAAAATGAGGACATGTCAAAACCTTTAGTAATTGTTGAGTCACCAACGAAAGTTAAAACTATATCGAAAATACTTGGTTCTGATTATGTTGTAAAGTCTAGTGTTGGGCACATTAGAGATCTTCCGAGGAATGCAAAATCAATTCCTTCAAATTACACAAATAAAGACATTTTATGGGGAGCCGTTAAACCAAGTGATTTTGAGAACATCTATGTTATCCCTGAAGATAGAAAAAAAATAGTCAGCGAACTTAAGAAACTAGCAGATGATGCAACAGAGATATATCTTGCTACTGATGATGATAGAGAAGGTGAAGCAATTGCATATCATTTAAAAGAGGCGCTTGAGCTAGAAGATGAACCAAAGAGAATTAAATTTAATGAAATTACACCAGCAGCAGTCCTTAATGCAGTTAATAATCCTGAAAAAATTGATATCGGTAAATTTAAATCTTATGAAGCTAGAAGAACTCTTGACCGCATGATTGGTTATGAGATATCACCAAAAGTTCGTGACTTGGGAGGTGCATTCATTTCTACAGGTAGAGTACAAGGCCCCGCAATAAGACTTATCGTCGAGAGAGAAGAAGAGAGAATTAAGTTTGTAACTTCTCAATATTTCGATATAACAACTGTCTGTATAGGTAAAAATGTACAATTCGAAGCAAGTTTAAAAAAAGTACAAGATAAAAGACTTGCCTCATCATCTGATTTTGATAAGGACGGTAATAAAATTAGCTCAGAAAAGAAATATCTCTCACAAGAGGAAGCTGATGAAGTTAGCGAGAAACTTACAAATGCTAAAGCAGAAATTTCATCTATCAAGGAATCAGCACGCAGTGGGAAGCCTCCTAAGCCCCTCAAAACTACTAGCTTGCAAACATCTGCACGCAGTAACTTAGGGTTCCAGCCCCGTAAAACAATGGGTATTGCCCAACGACTATATCAAGAGGGTTTAATAACCTATATGAGAACAGATTCGATTAGATTGTCAGATGTAGCGATCAAAGCCTCTAGAAATTATATATCACAGAATTTTTCAGCTGAGCACCTTCCAGAAAAACCAAATTATTTTGGTGATAGTAAAAATGCTCAAGCCGCACATGAAGCAATTAGACCCTCTGGTGAAACCTTTACTGCCCCATCTGAATTACTCGGAACCCATAAAGAAGACAGCGATGAATTCAAACTTTATAGTTTGATATTTAATACGACTGTTGCTTCTCAAATGACTGACGCAAAAGGAATTACAAAGTCAATAGAGATACAGGTCGAAGATGACAAGTTTGGTCCAATGATACTGGGGATTTCAGGAACTACATGGACTTTTGGTGGCTATAGGGATTTAATTAAAAATGCAACAGAGAAGTCACAAGAATTACCTAATTTATCTAAAGGAGACCTAGTTGACATAGTAAGTTGTAAAAATGAAGAAAAATTTACAAATCCTCCAAATAGATATTCCTCTACGTCATTAATAAACAAGCTTGAAGAACTAGGAATCGGCAGGCCGTCGACATATGTCTCAATAATTGAAAGTATCACCTCAGTCTTTATCAATTCAGAATCAAGTCTTAAACCTCGAATCCTAGCTATGGCCTTAATAAATAACTTTATGAAGCCCTACTTCAATCAGTACATAGACTACGAATTCTCCAAATCAATGGAAGACAGTCTAGATGAAATTCTTGAAAGTAATAATCCTCAAGAATCTAAAGTCAAATTTCTTGAAAAGTCCCATCAAACAATATCTGATCATATTGAAAAGTATGGAGTTCAGGATCCCTTAGCATTAACATCCATACAGCTACCTTTTGAATCAAGATATGTAGTAAAGACTGGAAGAATTGTTGGAAAAGTTCCTTATCCATATTTACTAAGAGATGACGATTTCAAGGTAGGCCTAAACCCAGATATAGCTTTGGAGGAAGTAAATACTGATTACATTCAGGAGCTAGAAGGTAAGCAGGAGGAAAGTCTTAAGAAAGAGCGAGTCGTTTGTAAATGTCCAGAGTGTGATGCTTCGATATTCATAAAACTGGGGCCCAATGGTGGGTTTTACATACAACATGGCGTGAAAGAAAAGGGTGTAAGACAAAAAAAATGTATTTATAAAAATTTGATTGGACCAATTTTTGAAGATGAAGATCCTGATACGCTCTCTCCTGAGGATTGTCTTGAAAGATTTTCTCTTTCTGCCAAGAATCCAAGAAAAGTTGCGACACAGGGTGAGTGGACATATTCCTCTGCTGTCGGACCATACGGTGGATATGCAATGAAACAAAGATCTAGAACTGTGTTTGATATAGAAGAATTGAGAGATTTGTCTAAGGATGGGATTCGTGAACTTGTTGAAGAAGATAAATATAGAAATATATCCAACTTCTTAGGTGGGGAAATATTAAAAATGCCAAAATCTGCTTCTAAAGATTCCATGTTAGATATGATTACGGAACATTTCTATCTTGATGAAAAGCAGATTAAAAAACTATCAAAAGATCATCTTGTGCAACTAGCAAAACTACTAGATATTGTCTTTTATAGGGGTAGATTTCGAATGAAAGCTGAAGATGCAACAAAAGATAACTTGATCAGTAAAATATTGATAGAAAAGAAAAATAAAGCATTAGAAAATCAGAGAATGGCAATATCTGTTACAGAAAGTGAAATCTTGGGCCTATTTGGTGACTACAGTTCCGAAGACGAATAAGATTAAATAATTTCACTTTCAAACTTCTTTGCGAAAGTATCAAGACTAAAATTTTCAAGTATATTTTCTCTGTTTTTATTTCCAAATGAGTCAAGCTCACTCGGATTCTCAATAAAATAAAGGACTCCTTCGATAATTGTCTTTTTATCACCTACAACAAATCCAGATACACCTGGGATAATAGTCTCTGGAGCACCTCCTGATGTACCAACTAGAGTTGGTAGGCCATAACTTGCAGCTTCTAAATAAACCAACCCTAGACCCTCGAACTCTGCACCAAAGTACTTCGATTTTGAAGGCATTACAAAAATATCTATATTTTCATAAAAGTCATATTCTTTATCTTGTTGTTCCTCTATGAAATTAACTTTGGCAGAAGAGACTGAAGCTAAGCGTTGGAGATAATTTTTCTGTTTGCCAAAACCTAAGATATCTAATTCAACATTGTGACCATTTTCTTTAAGGTCATGCATTGCATCAATAACCCAGTCTATTTTTTTTCTAGAAACAAAACGACTCATAACTCCAACTTTTATTGTTTTCTCTATTTTGAAATCTTTTTGAGATGATGGAATTGTTATACCAGCACCAATATTAATAATTTCTGTTTCTGTAATATCTTGTAGTTTTTTTTTCGAAAATTCACTTACTGTAAATATTTTATTTAATTTATTGAGATTTCTTTTTAAGACAGATCTTAATAACGGTATGTAGTTCAATACATTAAATTCTGCACCATGACAAATCATGAATTGAGGAATCTTGATATTCTTTGGACTATTAATATTCGAAATCTGGTCTAGTTTGCCAATTAGCAAGAATTGAGGATTGCTTGACCCATGTAAAATAATGTCAATATTCTTATTTTTGATAATGTCAGATATTTCTTTGATAGTATCTTTACTATTCAAAAAGAAGCTAGATGAAGAGTTTATTACATTATCTCCTTCAGCCCAGCTGGGTGCATAAATAGTAAACTCGTGATCTACGGAACTAACTAGGTTAGTTAAATATGTACTGATTCCACCCTTTTTAGGGAGCCAATCATTAGTTATAAGTAATATTCTCATAATGTACTGAGTAATATTATACGTCTGTAATTAATTTTTAGGCTTTTAAAAAGCAGACGCAAATATCAAGCTAACAATTGTCATAACTTTAATGACTATATTCATTGCTGGGCCTGATGTATCTTTAAATGGATCGCCAATGGTGTCCCCAATAACAGCAGCCTTATGTTCATCGGAACCCTTACCGGCACCGCCACCAGCTTCAATATATTTTTTAGCATTATCCCAGGCACCACCTGAGTTTGCCATAAATATAGCAAGTAAGAAACCTGTTACAAGTGATCCAGCTAAAAAACCTCCGAGAGCTTCTTTATCCCAAAATCCTATTATTAAAGGTAGCGCTATTGCCAGTCCCCCAGGTAGTAACATCTCCTTTAGGGCAGCAGTTGTTGCTATGTCTACACATTTGGTGTAGTCGGGTACAACTCCTTCTTTCCCCTCTCTCAAACCAGGAATTTCATTAAATTGTCGTCTGACTTCTTCAATCATTTTGAATGCTGCTCGTCCTACTGCATTAATCGTCATAGCTGCGAATAAGAATGGGAACATCCCTCCAAGAAATAAACCTAGTGTCACTTCTACTTCTGTTATATCTAATTTTTCAATTCCTGCACTTTGCACAAAAGCTGAAAATAAAGCTAGTGCGGTTACCGCAGCTGAAGCAATAGCAAAGCCTTTTGCAATTGCAGCTGTTGTGTTACCAAGTGAGTCTAATTCATCAGTAGCTTCTCTAACCTCCGGTGGCAAGTGAGCCATTTCAGCAATACCTCCAGCATTGTCAGCAATTGGGCCATATGCATCTACAGCCACAGTAATACCTAATGTTGATAGAACTCCGATAGCCGCAATAGCGATTCCGTAAATACCACCGTCAGCACCTAGTGCCCAGTCGCCAGCTGTATATGCTCCATAGATTCCAAAAACAACAACTATAACTGAGAATGCAGCTGATCTCATTCCTTCAGAGATTCCTGATAGAACCAAAGTTGCTGGACCAGTTTTTGCCTGATCGGCAATATTTTTTACAATTGAATAGTGGTCTGATGTAAACCATTCTGATATTTGACCGACCAATAGTCCTACTGCAAGTCCAATAATTACTGAGATAAATAGTCCAATTGGATTTTCTGTATAATCAGCAAACATATAATCGCTCAAGAAATATACACCCACAACAGTCAAAGCTGCTGCACTATATGTTCCTCTATGAAGCGCCTGTGCCAGTTTCCCCTCTTTGGGAACAACTAAGAATGATGAAAGAATTGATGATCCCATTCCTATAGTTCCTACGGCTAGTGGAAAAAGTAATAAAGAGGGTAGAACACTTTGGCCTGCAAAAACTATGGCTGCATAAGCTAATGGAGCAACTAGTGAGCCTACATAGCTCTCAAAAAGGTCTGCTCCCATACCAGCAACATCTCCTACGTTGTCTCCAACATTATCAGCAATAGTTGCAGGGTTTCTTGGGTCGTCTTCAGGTATTCCTGCTTCAACTTTACCTACTAAGTCAGCACCAACATCGGCAGCTTTGGTATAAATACCTCCACCAACTCTTGCAAAAAGAGCGATTGATGAGCCACCAAGTCCAATTGCAGCTAATACATCGTAGCCATTAGGGAGATCTAGAACTTCAATAAATAGCCAATATCCAAGAGATACGCCTAATAAACCTAAACCTGCAACAGTAAAGCCCATTACGGCTCCGCCTCTAAATGCAACTGGTAAAGCTTTGATTGTTCCACCATCTCTTGCAGCTTCTGTTGTTCTTCCATTTGCCGCTGTAGCTATTCTCATACCAATAA
>CABXDM010000007.1 GCA_902510965.1 uncultured Candidatus Actinomarina sp. | reverse complement strand
AGGAAGAGGCTCTTAAAGGAAGAGATGTTATTTTAGTTAGGGACGAAACTAGTCCAGAAGATATTCATGGAATGCATTCTTCAGTTGGAATTCTTACAACGAAAGGAGGCATGACTAGTCATGCTGCGGTGGTTGCGCGAGGTATGGGCAAACCATGCGTTGTTGGTGCAGAAAATCTAACAATAAATTTAGAAGAAAAGACAGTAACTAATGGTGATGTTGAATTAGAAGAAGGAGATCTAATTTCATTAGACGGAACACTCGGTGAAGTTTATATAGGAGAACTAAAATCTGAGCCACCTAAGCCATCTGAAGAATTCAATACACTCATGGAGTGGTCTGATGAATTTAGAAGAATGAAGGTCAGGGCCAACGCTGAGACAACTATGGATACAACCAAAGCATTAGAGTTTGGAGCTGAAGGAATAGGTCTTTGTAGAACGGAACATATGTTTTTCGAGGGTGAAAGAATTACACCAATGCGTGAAATGATAATGTCCGATAGCACGCAAGGTAGAAAAAGAGCTTTAAGAAAATTGATTAAGTATCAGATCTCAGACTTTGAATCAATTTTTAAATTACTCAAAGAGAAACCTATTACAGTCCGACTTCTAGATCCTCCTATGCATGAATTTCTTCCAAAAAGTGATATTGAAATGACAGATTTAGCAAATGTTATAGGTGTTACTCCAACTTATGTAAGAGAGATGCTCCTAAGACTCTCAGAGAGTAATCCTATGTTGGGACATCGTGGAGTCAGGCTTGGATTAAGTTATCCAGAAATTTACGAGATGCAAGTAGAGGCAATCTTAAAAGCAGCTCATAATTTACATAAGAATGAGGGGCTAACTATAACACCTGAAATAATGATTCCGCTTGTCATGAATGCGTCTGAACTAAAACAGATGAAGGAAATTCTACTTCATAAAGTTTCAAAATTAGAAAAGAAATTAAAATATGAATTCTCGTACACCATTGGAACTATGATTGAGCTTCCTAGTGCAGCTCTAAATTCGGGTTCAATTGCTAAACATGCAGATTTCTTTTCATATGGAACGAATGACTTGACTCAAACTACCCTAGGACTCTCAAGAGATGATGCATCCAAATTTTTAAATGAGTACATAGATAGAGATATTTTCTCTATTGATCCGTTTGTTTCTATTGATGTTGAAACAGTAGGGAAACTTGTTGATATTTCAGTACAAGATGGGCAAAAACAAAATAGTGGTATAAAGATTGGAGTCTGTGGAGAACATGCTGGTGAAGCAAGTTCCATTCACTTTCTTAATTCTTTAGGCATAGACTATATTTCTTGCTCACCGTTTAGAATTCCTACTGCTCGTTTAGCGGCTGCACAGGCTGAAATTCTTAAATAATTATATTTTCTTGATACGAACAGAGAACTTTTAGAGTCTTAATTAGTAGGATACAAATATGATTTTAAAAGATAAAAAAATACTCATTACTGGAATACTCACTGATAAAAGTATTGCTTACGCAACTGCACAAGTAGCTATTGAGAATGGTGCTCAAGTTGTAGCAACAGGTTTTGGAAAAGGTTTACGCATCACAGAGAGAGCAGTAAAAAGATTGTCTGGTGATATTCAGGTGTATGAAATGGATATCCAAAATGAAGACCAGGTTTCTAATACTGTAAAAAGTATTGAAGAAAATTTTGGGAATCTTGATGGCATACTTCATGCAATTGCTTTTTCTCCGACAGAGGCAATGGGTGGTAATTTTATGAATACAACTATTGAAGATGCCACTACTTCTTTCGAGGTTTCTGCTTTCTCTTTAAAAACTCTAACTCAACATTTCGCTCCAATACTCAATAAGCCTGGATCAATCGTCGCATTAGATTTTGATAACTCACAAGCTTGGCCAGGTTATGATTGGCAGGGAGTTGCTAAATCAAGTCTTCAATCTATTGTTCGCTACTTAGCTTTTTACATGGGTAAAGAAGGTATAAGAGTAAATGCAGTGGCAGCCGGTCCCCTTGCTACTACAGCAGCAAAGAATATTCCAGGATTTGCAGATATGGATGATGAGTGGAACCAGAGAGCACCACTAGGTTGGGATTCAAAGGATGCCATACCAGTTGCTAAAGTGGTTAACTTTTTACTTTCAGAATTTTCAGAGGCAGTATCTGGAGAAATAATTCATGCTGACGGAGGAGCGCACTCTGTTGGTGGAACTATGCTGCCTTAATTTTTTTTAAAGACAAGAACTCCATTGTGCCCACCAAATCCAAAAGAATTGGACATTGCGGTAGATAATTCTTTTTTTATTGCAGTATTTGGAGTGTAATTTAAGTCACATTCTTCATCTGGATTGTGCAAATTAATAGTAGGGGGAATTATTCCATTTTTAAGTGCCAAAATAGACACCATAGATTCAAATGCTCCTCCTCCACCTAGTAAATGACCAGTCATAGATTTTGTAGATGAAATATCTACTTTATAAGCCTGCTCTCCAAAGACAGTTTTTATTGCTGCAGTTTCATTTTTATCATTTGCTGGTGTTGAGGTGCCATGAGCATTAATGTAGTCAATATCATCAATTACTAAGCCAGCATCATCAATTGCTTTTTGCATAGCAACTACAGCGCCTTTACCACCTTCTGCTGGAGCAGTGATGTGAAATGCATCAGTAGTAGCTCCATAACCTGCAACGTAACCGTATATATCAGCACCTCTTTTAATTGCAGACTCTTCACTTTCCATGACTAGAACTGTTGATCCTTCTCCCATCACAAAACCATCTCTATCTTTATCAAAGGGTTTACAAGCTCCTGTTGGATTTTCATTATTTGTTGAGAGTGCCCTAATCTGAGCAAATGCTCCTATTGTCATTGCCGTAGTTCCAGATTCAGTTCCTCCAGTTATTACCATATCTACTATTCCATTTTGAATCATATTCTTTGCCTCACCAACAGCATTTGCAGACGCTGCACATGCAGTAGTAATAGTTAATGATGGACCTTCAATTCCAAATTTTATGGCTACCTGGCCAGTACTAGAGTTAGGCATAAGTTGTGTTATTGCTAGAGGATTTATTCTTGAAGCCCCTCGTTCATCAAAAGTTCTAACTGCTTGTTCTGTAGAACCAATCCCACCAATACCCGTTCCAAAAACAATACCTACATTGGGACCCAAGCGTTCATCAGTATTTAAATTTGCATCTTTTAGAGCTTCCTCAGTTGCAAATATTGAGAGCTGTGAAGATTTATCCAATTTACGAGCTTGTTGTTTGCCCATGTACTCATTTGCGTCAAAGTTCTTTACTTCTCCAGCAAAAGAAACTGGAAGTTCGCTTGTATCGAAAGCAGTTATTGTGTCGATACCTGATTCACCATTAATCAAGCTGTTCCAAGTATCGGGAACATTATTAGCTAATGGATTTATTGTCCCTAAGCCAGTGATTACAACACGTCTTTTAGACATGATTCTTTAGAGCTTAGAGTGTAGTAAGTTTACGGCCTGACCGACTGTACCAACATCTGTGAGTTCTTCATCATCGATTTCTATTTCAAACTCATCTTCAAATGCCATTACTACTTCAACAATACCTAGAGAGTCAATATCTAAATCCTCTTCAAGTTTTGCCTCCATGGTGACTTTTTCGGCATCGATACCAAGTTCATCGACAAATAAATTTTTTACTTTTTCAAAAACTTCGTTTACTTCCATGGTCATCCCCTTTTACTTACGTAGTAAGTCCTCCATCAACTGGAAAAACTTGTCCTGTTATATATTCTGACTCATCTGAACACAAAAACGATACCATATTTGCAATATCTTCTGGTTTACCGACTCTCTTTATTGAAAGTTGGCCTATAATATCTTCCTTTTGTTCATCATTTAAAAATGATGTCATATCAGTATCGATATACCCAGGTGCTATGACATTAGACGTTATATTTCTTGAACCGAGTTCTTTGCTTATTGTTTTTGCTAAACCTATCATGCCGGCTTTAGATGCAGCATAATTTGATTGTCCCGTGTTTCCACTAATTCCAGCAACAGATGAAATAAAAACTATTCGTCCCCATTTATTTTTCATCATACCTTTTATAGCTCTTTGCGAGACTCGAAAAGATCCCGTTAAGTTTGTATCGATAACTGAATCCCAGTCATCTTGTTTCAATCTTGGAAAAATATTATCTTTTGTTATTCCTGCATTGTTTACCAAGATCTCAACTGATGAGAGCTCTTTTTCAACCAGTTCAAAACATTTCTCGACTGACTGATTATCTGTGACATCAATCTGAACGGCTATAGCATTACCACCACTGGCTTGAATAGAGTTAACTACTTCAACTGCCTGTTCCTTGGAGTTCGAGTACCCAACAGCCACATTGGAGGTTTCAGCAAGTTTTTGGGCAATGGCTTTGCCAATGCCCCTTGAACCACCTGTTACTAGAGCTGTTTTCATTATTGAATTTCTTTTTTTCCATGAACAAAATAATCTATAGATTCTTGTATCACATCTACACCCGTTCCATCAAATTCTGGTAGGGCTGCATCTGTTTCACCTAAAGGAGTTACACGTTGACCTAATTTAATTGCAGCGGCACCCCATGCAAGTCCAGCTCCAACAGCTGTAATAACCATTGTTTCTCCACCCTTTATTGAACCATCTTCAATGCCGTCAACAAAAGCTGTAGGGATAGAAGCAGCTGAAGTATTTCCGTACTTATGAACATATTTTAAAGTTTTAGCATTAGGGAGTTTTAGATTTCTTTCTAAGCCTTCAACTATTCTTAAATTTGCTTGATGAGGAATTAGAAGATCTATATCTTCTTTAGTGAGTCCTGAAGCCGCAATAGCTTCCTCAGACGCATTCCCCATTGCACGTATACCATTTTTAAATATTTCCTGACCATCAAATGTCCAGGTGGTCTCAGCTGCAGCATAGGGGGTGAACCTATTCATAGCTGATCCAAAATTAGGAACTTCTAGAATTGCTAGTTTGTCAGAACTCAAACCATTTTTGAATGAATAAATTTCTCCTTCAGATTCATCATTACTTTCTTGCACAACCATTGCGCCTGCTCCATCACCAAAAAGAACAGCTGTATTACGATCTGACCAATCAAGAAGCCATGTTATGTGTTCCGAGCCAATGACTACGGCATTCTTATAAATGCCACTCTCGATAAAAGCTTTTGCTTGTTGCATTGCATAAAGAAACCCAGCGCAAGCTGCATTTACATCATAGACAATTGCATTTACACAACCCATTTTCTTCTGTACGTGCGATGCTGCAGATGGAACAATGCTATCTGGTGTACATGTAGCAAGAATTACAACATCTATATCTTCAGGCTGTAATCCAGCTGTAGCAATTGCTCTAAGTCCTGCGACCGATGCCATATCTGAGTTGTTGACGTGTGAAAATCTTCTTTCTTTAATACCGGTTCGTTGTTGGATCCATTCATCAGAAGTATCAATGAATGTAGCCATGTCATCATTTGTTACTACATTATCTGGGACGCACTTACCCCAACCTGTTATTGTTGACTTCAAAATTTCTCCCAACTATTTACTTAAAGACTCTAGTGAGTTAATTACTCTAATTTCTTTACTAGATATAGACTTCTTAACCATTCCTGCAGTTACATTGCCAGGGCCAATATGTGTCCATTCATCGGGTTTAATTTCAGATTCTATCTTAAGTATTTGGTCGTAAAATAAGACAGAATTATCTATTTGATTAACTAAACGAATCTTTAAGGTATCTATGTTTGCAAGATCTGCATCAACATTCATATAAACCGGTATTGTTCCCTCTTTTAACTCAACCTGTTCAAGGGCTTCAGCAAGTTTTGGTTTTGCCGGGGAAACAATTTTTGTATGAAATGCACCAGCAACTTCAAGTGGAATCACTCTTCTTGCACTTAATGCTTTAGAGTTAGACCTAAGGTACTCGAGATTTTCATTACTTGAACTAATGACTATTTGCGAAGCATCATTGTAATTTGATATCCATACTTCAATATCTTGAGAGTTTAAAACCTCAATTTCTTTTAACGTAGCATCTAAGTCTGTAGTTAATACTGCTGCCATTCCTGTGTCAGAATTCTTAACAGATTCCTGCATTGCCTCTCCCCGCACAGAGATAATTTTTAACGCATCTACGTAATCAAAAAATCCGCTAATAGCTAGAGCTGTATACTCTCCAAGGGAGTGGCCAATTAAAGCATCTGCATTGCCAAACTTCTTAATAGCTTCTAGTCCGTAGCAATAAGAAATAGCGAATATATAAGGTTGGGCAATATTAGTTTTTCTAATCAAGTCAGAATCGCCTTCATTGATTACGTCCTTAAGAGACCATCCAAGAGATTCATCAAAAATATCGATTAATAGTTCTGGATACTTTTCTAGTAGCTCTTTGCCCATTCCAGGTTCTTGAGAACCCTGACCAGGAAACATACCAATCCAACCCATTACGCTACCTCGGAGACTGCAAAAGCAATAGCCATTTCTTGTTCGTGGGACAGTGAGATGTGTACATCTTTTATATTCTGATTTGATGCAAGTTCGGCTGCTTTCCCATGAAGAATTACAGTGGGTTTCCCCCCACCAGTAATTTCTATTTCTTTCCAATTCAGTTGTCGCCACCCTTTTCCTAATGATTTCATTACAGCTTCTTTACCTGCAAATCTTGCACCTAACCTTTTTGATGGATCATTAAATCTATTTGCATAAAGTATTTCATTCTTTGTAAAACATCTAGTTTCGAATTTAGATTTATTTTTACTTAATAGTTTTCTGACCCTGTCGAGATTAACTTGGTCTACACCGACACCATAAATACTTGTCATTACAACTCTATTTCAACAAGTACGTCACCTTTATTTACAGGCTGACCTTTTTTTATATTAAATTCCTTAATAGTTCCGTTGATTGGGGCAGTAATCACATTTTCCATTTTCATTGCTTCTAAGACAAACAGTGAGTCTCCTTTTTTAACTTTTTTCCCTTTTTTGGTCATAGTGTCCATGATTGTACCCTGCATTCCTGCCGTTACTATTCCAGGATTTTTGATACTTCCCGTGAGGTCCATACCTATTTTTTTGGGTGGTTGGGGAGCTAGAGTTGGAGATCCTGTCTCATCTAAGGAGATATTTACTTTACTTGGTCTGTCGGTTGAAATCTCTTCCTCTATTTCTTTAATCTTAAAGTTTTCCTCTAAAAACTTAACATGTATTCTGCCCTCTTTAAATTCTTTAGTTTTAAGGACATCAGACAACACATTGATTGTTGTAGGTATTCCTCCGACAATATATTCCTCTAAACAACGTTGTCCTTTAGATAAAGCCTCTTCTCTTGAAACACCCCAAACAATCAATTTTGCAATTAAGTTGTCATAAAAGTGTGAGATTGCGGTTCCCGTTTTAACCCATCCATCTACACGTACTCCATTACCCATAGGTTCTCTGTACTCAGTAATGGTTCCTGGAGTGGGTAAGAAATTATTATTTGGATCTTCCGCATTAATTCTAAATTCAATACTGTGTCCTCTTGGTTCAACAACAAAATCCTCGAGGGAGTTACCAAGAGCAATCTTTATTTGCTCTTTAACGATATCAATTCCATATCGCATTTCTGTCACGGTATGCTCCACTTGTAATCTTGTATTCATCTCAAGAAAGTAAAAATTTTCATCTGCATCTGCCAAAAACTCAACCGTTCCAGCATTAATATAATTAGAAGTTTTAGCAATTTTCATAGTTGCTTCTCTGAGTTTTTCCTGCCCATACTCTGAAAGCCAAATTGGGGGGCTTTCTTCAATGAGTTTTTGATTTCTTCTTTGCAGAGAGCAATCTCTCTCTCCTAAGTAGATGTGATTTCCAAATTTATCACTGAGAATTTGAGTTTCAACATGTCTTGCTGGTTTAATAAATTTCTCAACATAAACCTGGTCTGAACCAAAATATGCTTCGCTCTCTCTTTTTACAATTTCAAAGTTTTCATCCAACTCATCATCATTCTTGACAATTCGTAACCCTTTACCACCACCACCGTGAGCCGCCTTTAAGGCGACTGGATAGCCAAATTTATTAGCGTCTTTTAATGCTTCTCTTTTAGTCCTGGATGGTTTTAATTGTCCTGGAACTGGTTGTAATCCTGCTTTAGAAATCAATTTACGTGATTCGATTTTGTCGCCCATTGATTTTATTGTTTCTGCGTTGGGACCTATCCATGTGACGCCTTTTTTTTGAACTGCTTTTGCAAAATCAGCATTTTCAGCAAGAAATCCATATCCTGGATGTACTAAATCTGCGTTGGTTTCCTCTATAGCCTTCATTAGTGACTTAATATTTCTGTAGCTTTCTGCTGGGAGAGATCCACCAAGATAATATGATTCGTCTGCTCTCTTTACATGTAGTGAGTCAGTGTCTACATCTGAATAAACAGCAATTGTATGTAAATCCATTTCTTTAGCAGAACGGATTATACGAAGAGCTATTTCACCTCGGTTTGCAATAAGAAGTCTTTTCTGTGTCATGAGTTATTTTATTTTGTACGCAATCAAGACTGCAGCAAATGCTTTTATCAAATCACCTATTAGGAATGGGATAACCCCAATTGTAAAAGCTTCAATAAATGAGAGATTTAATATGAGCGTAAGACCAAAAACACCACTTAAATATATCATTCCGGTTCCTAGAACTATTGCAAGCAAAGGAGTATGTGATAGCCTACCTACGATTTGGGCAGCTAAAAAGAAGCCAATAATATAACCAATCGTTGGACTTTTTAAGATTGCAAGACCTGCAACGCTACCTGAAAAAAACGGAAGACCAGCTAAACCTGTAAATAGATACATCAACATACTGAGTGAGCCAAACGTACTGCCTAGTAATAGGCCAGCTAAAATAACAACAAATGTTTGTGCTGTGATTGGAACAGGTGTAATGGGAAGCTCTATTCTGATTTGTGCACTAAGTGCAGTGACTATTGCGAAACCAAAAGATAGAAATAAGTTTCTCGCAAGAGAGCCTTTTTCAACCCAGGTAATGGCAATATTTTTAGAGGGGAATGTTTCCATGCTTATCTCCTAAGTTAGTTTTATTTACAAGCTCTTTAAAAGCTTCAGTAACAACTTTTCTCGTTTCACTTGGTTTAATTATCTTATCTACTAATCCAAGTTTTGCAGCAATATCTGGGTTGCTAAATTTTTCATTATATTCATTTACAAGCTGCTCTTTTAAGACATCTTTATCAGCAGCTTCTTTGATTTCTTTTTTATGAATTATATCAACAGCGCCCTCGGCTCCCATCACAGCAATTTCAGCACTTGGCCATGCAAACAACTTATCTGCTCCTAGTCCCATGGAGTCCATAACAATATAAGCACCACCATATGCTTTTCTAACAACCACACAGACTCGTGCAACTGTTGCTTCTGAGTATGCATATAATAATTTTGCACCACTTTTTATAATGCCTCCGTGTTCTTGTTCTACTCCTGGAAGAAAACCTGGTACGTCTACGAGTGTGAGCAGAGGTATGTTGAAAGCATCACAAAAACGTACAAATCGAGCAGCTTTCTCAGACGAATCAATATCTAATACTCCGGCAACTTCTAATGGCTGATTGGCTATAACTCCAATAGTGTTTCCATTCATTCTTGCCAGTGTTGTGATGATATTTAATGCATAGTTTGCGTGAATTGGATACTGTTCACCATCATCCACAATATTATTAATGATGTCATTCATGTCATATGGTTGATTTCTGTTTTCAGGAATAAAAGAATCTAAGATATCAACATTTTTTTCCGTATCATCTTCAGTAATAAATACTGGGGGTTTTTGTTCAGCAGACTGAGGTAAGAAACTGAGAAGATATCGTACTTCATCAAATGCTTGTTGTTCGTCTTCGCAAATTTGATGGCTTACACCTGAAAGTGTTCCATGGGCTTCTATTCCGCCAAGTTCCTCAAAACTTACATCTTCACCCGTTACTGTTTTAACAACAGCTGGCCCTGTTACATAAAGTTGACCAATATCTTTTACCTGAAAAATGAAATCAGTAAGAGCGGGGCTGTAGACAGCTCCACCGGCTGAAGGTCCAACAATGACAGAAATCTGTGGAATTTTTCCGGAAGCTTGTACATTCTTTTTAAATATCTGAGCATATCCATACAGAGAAGAAATTCCTTCTTGGATACGTGCACCACCTGAATCTTTTATACCAATAATTGGAGCTCTTGCTTCTAAAGCCAGATCCATAACTCGAAGAATTTTTTTAGCTACTATCTCACCTAAGCTTCCTCCCATAATGGAGAAATCTTCAGAATATATATAGACAGGCCTTCCATGAATTGTTCCAGAACCAGTAATAACAGCTTCACCACTAGGATTTGCTTCAGAGGATACGTTCTCATCTATTTCACTGAAAGAATTCTCGTCTAGTACAAGATGTATTCTTTCATAGGCTGTTAATTTACCCTTTGGGTGTTGAACCTTTTTAGCTCGTTCATCCCTTATTTCAGCTAAATTTTCGTCTGACATGCCAGTCTTTCCTGTTTATTGTTAGTGTAAGTATTTGACCTATATATATGTAAAGAAGTAACACAATGAAAGCAGTTTTTTTTGATTCTATAGACAATACGCAGGATTACGCGCTAGAGAATTTCGAACAAGAACCTCTCCTTGTAGTTAGTTATTTTCAAGAAAAAGGGAGAGGTACCGATAATAGAGATTGGGAAAATGCCGATCAAGCTCTTGCCTGTTCTTTGGTTTTTAATGAAGTACCTCAAGATTTTATAAAAACATTAATTCCCCTTATTTCAGGTTATTCATATCTGGAGACAGTAAGCAATATCGATCTACATCTGAAATGGCCAAATGATATCTTATTCAATGATGCGAAAGTTGGCGGTATTTTAGTTGAGGAGAAAGATAGTAAAATATGTATTGGAATGGGTATAAATTATTTTTGGGAGAATCCAAAATTACCCAATGCTTCAGGAATTTATACAGAAAAACTTGATGGTCAGATTTTGAATAATCATGCTCTAGATTGGGCAGAACTAACTCTAAATACCATTCAAAAAAACAGTTTTGACCTAAGTGAGTACAAGAAAAAACTCGCAACCTTAGGAAAACTTATAGAGTATCCAGAAGGTCGAGGCTGGGCAAGAGATGTAAATTTTGATGGTTCTTTATCTGTTGAAACCATTTCAGGTGAGATGATTAATTTGACCTCACCCTTAATATCAGAAGTGAAGTAAGTATCATTATTAAAGGTGATTATTAAATGAAACAGTTGGTCGTTGAAAGAAATAATCCGGTTCCTGTTATTTGGGATACACCAATTCCACAGCCAGGACCGAATGAAGTTCTTATAAAAAATTATTACTCTGTTGTATCTTCTGGTACTGAATTAGCTTCAATTGAGTCTGCAAATAAAACTGTTACTGATAAGCTTCAGGATTCTTCAAATATCAGTAAAGGTTTGGACCTATTGAAAAAAGAGGGATTAGGTGCTGTCATTGAGGCTGTATTTCCAAAAAATGTATTGCCGCTACAGCTTGGCTACAGCTCTTGTGGAGAAGTAATTCAAGCAGGTAAAAATGTGAAAGACTTTCATGTTGGAGATAAAGTTGTTTCAAATGGTAGTCATGCAGAATATGTCGCAGTCAATCAAAATTTATGCTCTCGAATCCCCGACGATACTTCTGAAAAGGAAGCTGCCTTTACAGTACTTGGTAGCATTGCCTTACATGGTTTAAGGCTTTCAGAGACAACACTTGGATCTAAAATAGTTGTGATTGGTCTTGGGATTGTTGGACAGTTAGTTTGCAGACTAGCGGAAGCTCAAGGGTGTGAAGTCATTGGAGTTGATCCAGATGAAAAAAGAACTCTTGATAGAAATAACTTTTATACCTCTATTGATGATGCAATAAATGATAAATCTATTAATTCAGAAAATGTTGATGCTGTCATTATCACAGCAGCCTCCTCGAGTAACGAACCAATAGAGGTGGCGACACGTATTGCTAGGAATAAAGCAAAAATTGTAGTTGTAGGTGATATTCCACTTAATATCTCAAGAAATGATTTTTACTATAAAGAACTAGAACTAGTTGTCTCTAAGTCATATGGACCCGGTAGATATGATAAGCAGTATGAAGTTCTCGGGAATGATTATCCCATAGAACATGTTCGATGGACAGAAAACAGGAATTTTTCAGCTTTCTTGCAACTTTTACAAACAAATCAAATTTCATTATCAGACATGATTACTGAGGAAATAGATTTTATAGATGCACCTTCTATATATGAAAAATTTGAATCAGATGAAAAACCATTATCAATTGTTCTTAGGTATGAACTTACTAATGAACCAAAGCTTGATTTCGAAAAGACAGACACATCTACACCATCGTCTAATGGAAAAATTAAATTAGGAATTATAGGAGCAGGTAATTTTGCTTCTACAACAATTCTCCCAATCCTACGTGACCTAAAACGAGAGTGTGAAGTTATTGGCGTTGCTTCTTCAGGTGGATTAAGTGCAGAAGTACTCTCTAGAAATTTTAAGATTGACAACAAATATTCCACTGAGAGTGAGATTATTGATTCTGAGGAGATTGATGCAGTATTTATTTTGACTCAGCATCATAATCATGCAGAGCTAGTTATTAAAGCTGTTAATGCCGGTAAAGCAGTGTATGTTGAAAAACCTTTAGCTTTAGAAGTTGAGTCTTTAGTTGAGATCGAAGAAGCAATGTACAATGCAGAAAATGCAAAAATATTTGTAGGTTTTAACAGACGATTTGCTGAAGCAACTCAGTTTGTAAAATCAAAACTTAACAGTACCCCAGCTAACAGCATTAATTTCCGTTTTAGTGTTCCTGCTTTAGACAAAGATCACTGGACAAACATTAAAGAAATCGGAGGAGGAAGAATAGTTGGTGAAGCAGTTCATGCAATTGATTTAGCTTCATATCTTTTTGATTCACTTCCACAAAGTATTTCAG
Organism: uncultured Candidatus Actinomarina sp.; assembly: GCA_902510965.1. Classification (GTDB taxonomy): domain Bacteria; phylum Actinomycetota; class Acidimicrobiia; order Actinomarinales; family Actinomarinaceae; genus Actinomarina. The sequence goes on along the minus strand of CABXDM010000007.1, from coordinate 25,595 downwards.
CATCATCACCTTTGGATAAAGAGAATGATGTTGCTTTGGATAACCAAGTATTTATCAATATTAACTTTGCTAATGGCTCCCATGCTGCAATCCAATATTTCAGTGAAACAAATCAATCACTGGCTAAAGAGAGAATAGAGATTCATGGCGGTGGAAATTCTTACATAATGGAAGACTTCCAAATGCTTCGATACTTAGAGCAGTCAGATGATAAAAGTAAGGTTTTCTCAAGGGGTAAAGGACATAAGGAGTCAATACAGACATTTCTTACATACGTAAAAGGTGAGTCAAATAATCCATATACATGGCTGGAATTAAAATCTGTTGCTAAGGCAGCTATATATTCTCAGAATTATATGAATTCTGGATCTCAACACAGTATTTTTTCATAGATATGAATACTTCTTTCGATATATATGAATTAAATAATGCTGTCATGGATGCTGCCAAAACCATAAAAGATATGCGTAATGACTTTACTGTTGATTCAAAAGATGCAGTTGTTGACTTAGTAACAAATGCAGACCTTAAGTCTGAAGAGATCCTCATAGAGGCTATAACTAAATATTTTCCAGAGGATGGAATTATTTCAGAAGAATCAGATGAAGTCCTCTCTTCCAATGGCAGATCATGGTTAATTGATCCCCTGGATGGAACTGTGAATTATGCTAATAATATTCCACAAGTTGCAATCACACTCACTCTACTTATCAATAAAGTACCTGTACAAACTTATGTGTATGATATTTTTCAAGAAAACTTATATGAAGGATATGCAGATAAGGGTGCGTATAAAAACTCTGAAAAATTACAGGTTACAAAAGATACATCATTTCAGAAAGCTATTATTGCCACAGGTTTCCCATACGACAGGTTGGAGTTTGGAGAGCAATACATACAGACCTTCCTCTCTATTCTCAAAACGACGGGTGGAGTAAGAAGGTTTGGATCAGCGGCACTAGATGTTTGCTGGGTTGCCGATAATAAATTTGATGGATACTTCGAATATTTTATGAAGCCTTGGGATATTTTAGGCGCAAGTCTTATCCTTAAAGAGGCAGGTGGAATCGTTGTTGATGAACATCAATCATTTCCGACAGTATCTTCAAATTTATTGATTGCTTCAAATAAATCTATCTATGAAGATTTCAAGTCTTTAGTTCTTGCAAACATAGACCCTGATTTAAAAGAAAGATTTAGTTAGTCTGACTCTTCACCTTAGAGTTATAAATATCATCTAATATTTTCTCACTTTTTAAGTATGTCATACTTGCATAAAGAGTTGGTGTAGGTACTACAAGGGTATGCACAGGGTAAGCAGTACCTACATTTAACCAACATCTTTAGTGACTGGTGAGCATTAAATTACTAAATTAATTTAGGTCCATTCAATGCTCTAAGATAATTATTGCAAAGAGGTAAGACAGAAAATCTTTCTTTCATAAAGGTAATTCTTAGATGATTAAATTAAATCTACTGCTTTATTGATAACATCTATCGTTTCATTACGCTGATCTTGTTTAAGAGACAATAGTTGTAGATAGACAGCTTCAATGCCAACTTCCTGCCACATAGATAAAGTTGATGCGACTTCATCTGGTGTACCAAATAGATAATTTTTTTCCCTCCAGGTACTAGCTATCTCATCTTCAGTTTGAGCTAATGCCTTAGCTGCTGCAGTTAATGATGCTCCAACGCCCTCTTTAGTTAAACCAACGACTGGAGGACAGGCCGTGGTAATTTCAAGTTTCTTTAAATCTCTCCCGTTATCAGATGCAACTTCTTTGAACAATGAGATACTCTTGGCCAATATCTCCTTAGGTCCTGCATATATATTGAATTCTTCCGAATATTTTCCAGCTAAAGTCGGAGTTTTAACTTTTCCACCACCACCAATAATGATCGGAATATCTTGTAAGGCGGCCGGTTCAACTGGAAACTGCTCAAGTTGGTAATACTCTCCCTGAAAGCCGTAATTATTTCCTGAAAGTGCTTCTCTAATATAAATGAGTGACTCCTCAAGCATTTCAAAACGAGTTTTTAAATCTGGGAAAGGTATGCCATAAAGATCATGCTCAATTTCCAACCATCCAGTTCCAACACCTAATCGAAATCTACCCTTTGCCATATCATTTATTGTTGAAGCCATCTTGACTAATACGCTGGGATGTCTAAATGTTATAGGCGATACCAGTATGGAGTACACCATTTTTTCTGTATCTCTAACTAAGCCAGCACTTGCAGTTAGTAAGTCCAGAGCTGGCGTTGGCTCATTTTTATCATGTCGCTGTTTACCAACTATATAGTGATCTGGAAGACCTATTCTTTCAATGTCATTCTGTTCTGACCATTTAGATAATGTAAGGAGGGTCTCATAGCTTCCTCGTGCCTGTAGGAATACTTTCATACTTTTAGATTAGCCACTATATCCAGAGTATGAAGAATTTAGAGGACAGCCCTTTAGGTAACCGAGGCTATTAAGCGGTAATAGGCATACGTGAACAGTAGAATATAGAAAATGATTAAATTAGAAGGAACAGATTTTCAAATAGCTGTCTGGAAAGAGCTTCTAAAAATTCCTGCTGGTAAAACAAGAACTTATAAAGAAATTGCTCTAGCAATTGGAAAACCAAATAGTTCTAGAGCAGTAGCTAATGCCTGTGCACAAAATCCTTATGCTCCTGCGGTTCCCTGCCACAGAGTTGTTAGATCTGATGGTTCATTAGGTGGATATAGTGCTGATGGAGGTATGGAACGTAAACGTGAATTATTAGATATGGAATCTAAGTTACTGTAAAAATATCGTACTAAGTCACTGGTTGTATATGTATTGCAAAAATGCCATGAACTGGAATCATTTCTTTATATTCGTGAAAACTATAAAGTAGCTCTATACCGTCATCAATATTTGCTACGAGAGAAGATAACACTTCAAGCCCCTCCTGTTTGAGAAGTTCTTTAGGATCTCTATATTTAATAACACTAACGACTTCAACCATCAACGCGTCTGCCTCGATAACATCTAATCCAACAAACGGTGGTCCTGAAATAACTTGAAATGAAATGGTATCGCCAACTTGTAATCTATTGTAATTAATTTGTTCGTAAGAGTTATTAGTCCTAATTTCAACTTTTTTTATACCGGCTTGAATTGCCTCTAGTGGTTTCTTGTATATTTCTAAACTGTATGAAGTGCTCATGCCTTTATTTTAATCAAGATTTATAACGTGATTCCAAATTGTTTTTTAACACTGATACTAATTAAGTAAAAAGAGCTTGAACAAAGTATGAACCCAAAAGTAGGTGGCATAAGGTTCCATAAATTGGTACCCCCTAAATAACTTCCATAAGTGATTGCATCGTAGATCATCATCCCCCAGTTAGGAGTCCATCCAACTTGTCCAAAAAATGAAGCAAATCCATATGCAACTATTCCACTTGTTGTCACAGAAAGCATAAGCGCAACTGAGTAGGGAATAATTAAAGGAAGTATATGTTTTAGTGCAATTTGAAGTTCACTAGCTCCAATAACTCTTGATGCATTTAAAAACTCTGAATTTATAAGTTCTTTAACTCTTGTACTGATAACTAAGTAACAAACTCCTAATCCCCCCAGTAATCCATAAATAAAACCAACCATTTCAGGACTGAGCTTTTCTAAAAAATCACCGGTACCAAGAATAAGTAAAACTATTGGAGGTGATATCAGTACTAAGCCTGATGAGAATTCTCTTAATAACAAATCAAATCGCTTGAAAAGAAATGGAACAAAAGTACCAACTATAAGGCTTGATATTAGCCCGGTTATAAATGAGATAATAGAGAGCTTAATTAAGGGTTCTGAACCAGCTAAAAACATACTCAGAACATCTCTTCCGAGCGGATCTGTTCCTAGTAAGTGTGTTCCTGAAGGTGTAACGGGATGAGGAAATACAGACAAATCGAACCCAACAATAGGATCGTAAATATTCACCGGCCAAACAGTTTTAAGTAAAAGTATATGAGCAAGGGAACCTGTCATTAGTAACAATAGAAATAGATAGCCTAATTTTCCATGGTAGGTTTTATAAGTACTTCGCAATATCAGTTTAAACATTACGAGCACCTCGCAGTTGTGGATTGAACACTACTTGAGAGAAAGTAATCATTAGGCGTAATGTGGCTGTAAGAATTGCTAGTAAAAACAAAATAGCCATTGCTGCATTTGAATCCTGGCTCATAATTACTCTATATAACATTGAACCCATACCGCCCCATCCTGTAGTGGATTCTACAATTACTAAAGATGCGATAGTGTAGGGAAGATTAATTGCAATCCTTGTAGCAAAAGGGAAAAAAGAATTCCTTATAATGTGATCTTTAAATATCTTATGATTTGAATAACCAATCGCTGCTGCAGTCATAATATGATCTTCTTTTGAAATATTTTGAACAATAATATTGTTGAATAAAATAAACTCTCCAATAAGCAAGGTGGTGAGTATGCCGATTGTTATAAATGCATTTTTTGAATAATACAACATAGCAACAACTTCCTGACTCTCAAAAAAGAGAAAAATAATTATAAGCAAGGAGGCTGAAATTATGAATTTCTTCAAAGGTATATTTATTAATGCAATAACTTCAAAGAAACTAACAATAATAAATGAGCATGCGACTATAAAAATAATAAAGCCCAAACCAAGTTTCATTTCGCTAAAAAGCAGTAGTTCACTTGAGGTTCCTGTAATATCAAATCGGTCAAATAAGCTTCTGAATGTATTCTCAAGTCTTTCGCCGATAAGGAAATAAATAATTGGAGGAAACAGACTTATTAATAAAATCCCAAAAGTGTCACTAAAGATTTTTTCCTTTCCCAACCGTTTTACACTTGTTTTTAATGCTGGAATTCTTGATAGGTAAATCGAGATAATGAAAGATGGGATTAGTACATGTAATGTAGGAAATACTGTATCCAGAACACTCTTACTTGAACGCTGCCTAAAGCCACCAGGAGTAATTTCACCACTGAAGACACTTTGTATCCACCTGTAATATTGTTGAATTAATGGGTCGTTTGCGCCTAAGGTTTCACGCAGAGCATCGAGTTCCTCTTGAGACATCATTAACCTCAGTGGCGTCAAGAAATCACCTGGAATTAAAATATTGATCCCATAAAACATAATGAGTAAAAATATAAATATCGAAACAAGAGAGGTAAATAAATTACGAAGAAAAAATTTAAGCATTTTATTAGTTTAGTTCAGAAGTAAATTTCGTTAGAGAACTCCCAGTTTTATAACTTAAGTACTATAAGTGGTCATGGATTTTTTTGATATAGTAATTATTGGTTTATCAGCTGGAACCCTATTTTTCCAACGTTTTTCCTTGCTGACACAGAGAATACTCCTAAGCACTTTTTTTATAACAATCATCACTCATATTATTTTTGTTGGAGTGAGATGGCAGTACTACTTAATTTATGCGCTTTTTATTACTAAATCAATAATTACAGTATTTGAATATAGAAGTACAAAGAAATTTATAAGAGCACTAATCTCCATCAAAACTATTTCATTCGTAATTATTTCAGCTGGGTTACTTTACATCTTTCCCGTTCCTACTTTCGGGACAGGTGGAGATGCACTTTACTCAGTTGGGTATAGTGAAGAACTCTTAATAATTGAGGATAGAAATAATCCAACTGAGTTTGTGGAACTTAGTAATCTCAAAGAAAATTCAAAAAGAGAATTGTTAGTGGACGTTTATTATCCAAGTAATGAAGAGATTTCTTCAAATCAGATTTTTAGAAGTAAAGAAGGTAATTGGGGAACCTACATTGTTAGATATTTAAATAGGACATGGGGACTTAGTCTTCCAGAGTTTATACTCCAACATTTAAAACTTTCACAGTTTGAAGTCCAACAAAATCTTATGCCCGTTGAGGATAAAAAGTTCCCAGTTCTTATTTACTCTCATGGGTGGGCAGGTGAAAAAATATTTGCTTCAGATCAACTAATACACTTAGCTTCCAAGGGTTATGTTATCTTCTCTATTGACCATACAGGTTTAGCAATGTTTACAAATTTACCATCTGGAATAATTTTTAATACAGGTTCCACAGAAAATTCATCCAACATTCATAGTGTTATGTATGAGATGAAGAATGATATTGAAGACACTTTGAATTATTTTATAAACTTAAGCAGTGTGGAGTTACCCATCACAAATATTGTTAGGGCAACAGCAGATTTTACTAACATTTCTACAATGGCACACTCTACAGGAGCAGGGGCTGTAGTTGAGTTCTGTGCTGTAAACACTTGTCAAAATATGATCCTACAAGATCCTTTTTTAACACCTTTTGTCGATGCAGGAAAAGAGATTCAGCTAAGAAATAAAACAGATGTTATATACAGCGAGGACTGGTTCAATGGATATACAGATTCTGAAGAGTTAACTGAGATTGAGCTTTATAGAACTCTGTTATCTAAACAAGATGTTGAAATTCATGGGTATTACTTAAAAGATTCTAAGCATTATGACTTTGTTGCCTTTGGTTCAATCAGTTCTTTAACAAAATATACTTTTCTCAAAGGTGCTATAAATTATGAAGATTCGTTAAATGTTAATAATTATTTTAATGGTTCAGCCTTAAAGGGTGAGATCCCTAATGAGGAGTATTCACCATACTTAGTTTCTGTTGACCAATAAGAGCTTTAAGTGAAGTACAAACAGTCTATTCGTGTCGTTAAACAAATTAATACCACAGAGGAAGAACTATGGGATGTCATAAGTCAACCCGGCCACTTAGAATTAACACATCCCTTTTCTAAAAGTCATTCAGTAATCTCATGGCCCGGTGTTGAATCAAATGATGTTTTAATATATCTGAGTGGTCTTAGGTATGAAAGACACTTTACAAATTGGAATGAAGGTAAGGGCTACACTTTACAAATTGGAGGAAGAGAGGGTAAGAAATCAAAAGTTATCTGGGAGATATCTTCAGAAGAGAATAATACATTCCTGTCAATAACTATTTACCCACATTTCTTAGCAAACGCGCCAAGATTTTTGAGCTTTCTACCCTATAAAGTATTGCTCAGACCAAAGTTAACATCTTATTTAATTTCAGTACTGGGAGGAATTAATTACTACCTTACTGAAAAAGAACCTGTACCAAAAAACCATTTTGGCACACACAAGTGGTTTTCTTAAAAATAACTTATAAAGAAAGAGATATGAGTCCAAAGAGAAGTGGTATGAGTAGTAGAAACCCTAGCAGTAGTATTCTTTTTGCATTCATAATTTAAAGTGTATCATTGAATCTATGAATGATAAAAAATTCTTCATAATCTCTATAGTATTTTTAGTAACAATTTTCCTCACAGCACTCACTGATTATGACTATCTCTCTATGGGGTTATCTTTCATTGCAATGAGTTTTTGTTATTGGTATATCAAACAAAGAACACCCCAAGAATAAAGTGAAATACTTTCGTCCACTTATACCCTATTTAATGGGATTAGCATTAATACTTGTAATCCCTGAGTTCAGGAATGTTGGATTCTTTAACACAATTGGTCAGGTAGTATTGTTTACTTTTGTAGTATGCATACCAATCTCCAGAACAGGCCGAATGAGTTATGTTGATATTGCTTGGCCGTGGGGACTCGTTCTTTTAGGTATTGTTAGTTATATATTTAGTGACGGCTATTGGCTTAGGTCATTACTAATCAGTGGAATGGTAATTCTTGTAGGTCTCAGAATGGGTTTCGGTGCTTTAAAAATGTGGAGATCGGGGCACTTAGATAAAGAGTTACCTCGTTATGAGTATCAGCATATTCGTTGGAAAAAGAGTGGTAAAGATAATACTCATCTCGCTCTTCAAGTAGATGCGATTTCACAAGGCCTAGCTAATACATCATTTCTTGCATTGCCAATTTTTATAACGGCTTCAAACATCAACCAGTCTTTTGAAATAATAGAAGCCATAGGCATGTTGGTTTGGGGATTAGCTTTAGTTTTCGAATCAGTAGCTGATTTTCAAAAACTAAGATTTCTCATAAAAATGAAAAAAACAGGATTGCGCAATCAAGTATGCAATGTCGGTTTATGGAAATATACCCGCCATCCTAACTATTTTGCCGAATGGATGGTTTGGAATGGTTTAATTATTACAACAATTCCCTCTTGGTTTGCTCTAAGGGATGCACAAGTGAATCAGATTTTTTGGTTATTAGTAGGGGGAGGCCTTATCTATGTTTCGAGAATGATGTATATCACCCTTGTCTATGCAACTGGTGCGATTCCTTCAGAGTATTTCTCGGTAAAAAAAAGACCCGGATATAAAGAATATCAAAAACAAACGAATCTTTTTTTTCCTGGAGTAAAGAAAAAATAAAGACTAAAAATCAATGAGGAATAAGAATCCTGTACCAGCTGCAATGACTGCCAGGATAATCAAAGAATTTCTGTATGTTTTTTTATCTTTCCAATCGATTGTAAATGCACTAACAAGCATTCCAAAAAGAATCCCTGCATAAGCTAAATATTCAAGTGTTTCCATACTCTTACTTTAAACTAAATATCTCTTCTATCTTGTCATAAGTTTTCTCTTCTAAAATCTCTAGTTTCGACAACAAATCTGAATTAACCCTACCTTTTTCTTTCCAGATAGGAACCATTGCATTCCATATGCCTTCACCTTTAAGCCGTGAATATAAAGATGCTCCAATATGAATAGCAATAACTATATAACTAAGGGAGGCTGAGAGTTCGTGTAAAGCTATAGCAATACCCATGCCGGGTATATCAAAGGATATCAATGCAGCAATCAGCAAACCTGTGGTGGGAAGCATGATCAAGCTGAAATAAACAAGCCTGTGTACAGTTTTTGCAATAAGTAGATGACCTTTTCTCATTTCATCATGTGCACCTAGGAGCGTTGGTGTTCCCTTCATATAGAAATATCTAATTAAGACAACTGCCAGAAATGCCACAGCAAATAAAATTTCAAAGTTAAGAAGTGAAGCATCCTCTAGCTGTTCTAAATCATCTACTTGTTTAAATATTCCATAGGCGTAGAGAATTGTAAAAGTCCAGTGAATAAACTTTGATGTCGTAGTATGAGAATTCATCTTAAATATTTTACAATATATTTCTTGGAAAAAGCAGAGATATATAACTTATTGGACAACTACTACTTTAATTTCTTGAGAATATTTTGATTAATATACCAATTGCGGCAATTGTAAATGCTACTTTAAGAATGAATATGCTGACCGTAGCAACTAAGCCAAGCAATAATAAAGCTATAGCACTACCAGTAAATCTTCCTACTTCAAACTTAACTGTCTTCACTGTTTGTATCCTCTCCATCAACTTCAATGACATCATCTGTGTTTATATCAATAACTTTTTTACCTAAAACTTTTATAGACAAATTTCTATCAGACTTATTTTTAGAATTGGCTGGTTCTGCTTTGACATCAACAAAGGTCTTTCCGTTTAGCCTAATTGAAATATTTTCATCTTTATCTTTGCTACTACCCTGTACATCAATTTCAATTAATCCACCAGCAATTGAAATTTTCGGCTTCTTGGGTCTTCCTGAGTTTTCATTTTTTTCAATAGATCTAAAATCTTCTTCTGATGTGTCCCAATCCCAGATCGGCGTCCCACTTATAACTTCAAACGGTTCTGGTAGCCTATCTCTGTTTTTCCAAACTTTTAATGTGTCATAAGGCACATCTAATAGTTCTGCTAATTCCTTTAATCCTACTAAATTCATTTTTTCTTCTTTATGTTGCTGATAGTAACATTATACACACTTATAGTTTTTATGTAACTATTAGCAACATTTAAATATATTGATTGATTATGTTAACCCGTAAAAGCTTATTTACTGAGTATGAGTAATAGTGCATTACTCTTCTTCATAATCCTTATGAGTACTCCTTAATGTAAAATACTTCCTGTATCTCTTTATCGAATGCCAATGCAATTTTAAATGCTAACTCTAGTGATGGCGTGTACTTGTATTTTTCAATAGCCACCACTGTTTGCCTAGTAACACCTACTAAATCAGAAAGTTCTTGTTGTGTCATCTCATTATTGTTAAACCTTAGTTTTCTAACTGAGTTCTCTATTTTGATTTTCTTTTTTGCCATTTTTATCTTTATTATCTATAAAGATACATTTTTAAAATACCGCTTGCAACAACTGCAGTAAATCCTGAGTAGACAATAGCAATAAGTCCTGCGTTGACGGAAAGATTAAACCAGCCCATTAAAATAAGAACTGTTACCATGGCCAAGCCAAATATACCGCTGCTGAGTTGTGTGGCATATAGTTCATACATTCTATCTCTTTCATCTTCAAGACCTGCACCACTATGATCTCCACTTTGAACTGCTGAAAAAATAGAAACAAATATTGAGACCAAAACAACTGCCACAATAACGATCCCGATTCCCTGTGTAAGGACTTTAGAAATTGACTTTATAGTCATTGTTGAGAATCCACTTAAGTTCCTCCACGTCCAAATCATCGTTAGTGATGTTGCGCCTATCTCTGCTAATATTCCTATAAGTTTTGTGTTCATACTTATAACCCTATAACTTTCAATCTGATCTCTTTCAAATACTTATTTTTCATTATTCTCCTTAATTATGTTTTTGTAATTTATTCTATATGTATAGTATAACATACATTGTGTATAGTATAACATACATTATGTAAATATTATAATACATTGATTAAATACTCTACTGTTCAAATCTCACAACTAAGCCATTTATATTGGGAAAAAAGGTAGTTTCATCATCTAGTTTTTATATTATTAATTGGTTTATTTACCCCAGAAACAGAAAAAGAGAGAATGAAAGGTCCTCTCTTCTGCTGCTTGAAGCTTATAGTGTTGCAACACTAATTCTTAAAAAGACAGCTTCTAAATAGATAATACAGTTGTATGTTTTAAATGGGTAAGGTATTTTTAATTTAAATTAACTTCTTGCGAGTATTTAAATAGTAAATTAAAAAACCTAACGCTGTCAATCCGGTAAGAAGATTGGTGATTGTAAAAATCCCCACATCAGTACCAAAATCTGCCCACACTCCAGTAATAAAAGCTGTGAGCCATGTTATTACTGCAAGAAGAGGCCAATTCCATTTTTTCATATTTATAGCTTAATAGTTGTTAATGGGTTCATCTAAAAATTCTGGTATTTCTGTATTTAGCTCAATATATACGTTTGATAGTAGAGTTCTAAAAGCTTTATCAAAGTATTCATCTACACTAGAGTCCTGATCATCTCCATACCACCAAAACCAATCAGATCCTTCGGCAAGTAATATATATTCGTACGCAGCATTTATTTGGTCACTTGAGTACTTATTAGAGTTTTTAGCTATTTCAAAATCTTGTCTTACCTGATATAAATAATCCCAAGCTACATTTTCGTCAACCTCTCCTATCCAGGTGGCATAATTTGGTTGAAACCAAGACGCAGGATAAAGATTTTCAATGACATCTAGATTTTTTTGATGCATTTCTAAATATTCGGAAGGAGTAACGGTTTGAATCCATTCATATTTTGTGAGAACGTCATACATTCCGTTAAGAAAATCTATACCGTCATTGGAATAGGATTCCCAGAAATTCTCGCCATCAGCAATAATCGAAACCACTGGGGTGAAATCTAAGTCAGTTGTTTTTTCACGAATTTTCAGCATTGTATTTTCAAACTCAGCAACTGCAAGATCTGATCTCTTGCTAGAGTAGCTAAACATGTTATCCGAAAGATAATTATCTCTAAAAAATATTGCTACGGATTCTCCATTATCTAGTTTGGTATTCCAAGGCCTGTAAAGTAATTCTGGTTTTGAAGATACTCCCCCAACCCAGCGTTGGAATCTAACATCTAATGATTTAGATAAAGGCTGTTCTCCTGAAGCTATCCAAGATATATTCTCATTATTAAAATATTTTAAAACATCCTGAGCAACTGCACCTTCTCCTGGCCACATACCATTAGGAGAAAATCCAAAATTGTTTTCAAAGACCTGTTTTCCTTTTGTTACATGAACTTGTGCATCTTCAGGATATTTGTAATTGTTTTCTGGAAAAGGAGACTGTGTATCTCCAATTTTTCCAAGATTTGAATCATGAATAAGTGGAAGTATTGGGTGTGCATACGGAGTTGTTATGATTTCAATATCATTTTCTTGATAAGCTTTTAGATGTGTGGGGATTACTTTTTGAATTATTTCCATATGAACTTCGAGTACAGTGGTTTTATCATTTTCTGTAAAATTTGACTCTTTACGATTAATAGAATTAAGTGGTTCTTCTAATAAATACTTAGGATCAGTCCAACCAAGATTAAATAAAACTTGTAAATCTAGATAGTCTGCTTCTGTCCATTTTTCAGGAAATTGTCTAAGATTCTTAAGTTCTAAGTATCTTGAAGATTTATTTATTGTTCTTGAACTTATATCAAAGAATCTATTTCTAATAAATGTTTTTTGATCATCATCTAGTTCTTGTGCTTCAATCTCAGTGTGTACCCAATATATATCTTTTGTGCCATTCTCCAGTTCTCTTAATTGATTTAAAAGAGTTGGTGTAAGGTTAAAGGTAACTCTGAGACCTTCATACTTTTGGACAAGTTCAACCATATCTAAATAATCTTTCGTAGCATGCAACCTTACCCACGGTTTTGTAAAGTGTCCATCTGCGTCTTTTGGATAATATGGTTGGTGCTGATGCCAAAGTAACATAACGTAAATATCTGGTTCTTCTTCATTACTTATTTCATTTAAAATTAATGTAGTTGAGGTAGTTGTTGTTTCATTAATAGGTAATGAGTTTTCAGAACAGGTGGTAAGGAATAAAAGGAAAATAATTAAATATTTTTTATTAATCACCTAATACCTCATTCAACCGCATTAATAATATATCATTTTCTTGGTTTAAAAAATTAAACTAATGGCTTTAACTTTGCGGTAAAGTGCCTAAGTAGTTGTGGTTGTTCTATAATCTCATAGCCTTTTAATTTATCTTTAGTCTCTACTAATTTTTCAAGAACCTCAGCAACATAGTCAAAATGACTTTGTGTATATGACCTTCTGGGAGCAGCAAGTCTAACTAACTCGTGTGTTGCGGGAGTATCATCTTTTCCATCTTCTCCAGCAACCCCAAATGCTAATGTTCCGAGCTCAACAGCTCTAACACCACCTATAAGATATATCTCACATGCAAGTGCATGTCCTGGATATTGATGTGGAGGAATGTGAGGAAGAAATGTTTTTGCATCTATATAAAGAGCATGTCCACCTGCAGGTTGGACGATTGGTATTCCATACTCAAGGGCTTTCTCTGCTAAATACGAAATGGATCGTGCACGATATTCAAGATAGTTTCTATCTGTAATTTCGATTAAACCTTGAGCTAATGCATCTAAATCTCTTCCTGTAAGTCCACCGTATGTGGGAAAACCTTCAGTTAATATCAATACATTTTTAGCTGCCTCTGCGAGAGCATCGTCATTAAAAGCTAAAACGCCTCCAATGTTACCGAAACCATCTTTTTTTAAACTAATGGTGCAACCATCAGCTAAGCGAAACGCCTCTTTGGCAATCTCTCTTATCTCAATATCTTTATAAGAGTCTTCTCTTTGTGATACGAACCACGCATTTTCTGAAAATCTGCAAGCATCCAGAAGAAACATCTTATTATATTTTTCACACAGAGCTTTTACGGCTTTAAGATTCTCCATTGATACAGGTTGTCCTCCACCTGTATTATTTGTAATTGTCATTAAAACAAAAGGAATTTTGTCTATATCATCACTATTTAGTAGGGCTTCTAATTTTTCTAAATCTATATTTCCTTTAAATGGTGCTGGAGTTAATAGATCTAATCCCTCTTTGCAAAGTAAATCTACTGGTGTTGCAAGAGCAGCCTCAAAGTTAGCTCTTGTTGTATCGAAATGGCTGTTGCTTGGGATGATGTCACCCTCTTTAACGGTTATTGTTGCAAGAATTTTCTCACTGGCTCTGCCTTGGTGAGTTGGAATGATATGTTTGTACCCTGTAAGTTCAGTTAATACTTTATTAAACCTTTGCCAAGAATGAGAACCAGCATAAGCTTCATCGCCTCTCATAATTGCTGCCCATTGCTCGGATGACATTGCACCAGTTCCAGAATCAGTTAATAGATCTATTGTGACCTCTTGTGACTGAAGACCAAATAAATTCCAGTGTTCTCTTTCTAGGTACTCTTTTCTCTCTTCTGGAGTAGTGATTGCGAGTGGTTCAACAGATTTTATTTTAAAAGGTTCGATGATTGTTTTAAATTCCATAAAGGAATACTACATAAATAAAACATATATCATTATTCATATGGTAGATATTCATAAAACAGTAGAAAACATTTATAGTGAGAATCAAGAAAATCTAGAAATCTTTGAGTGTAAAGACGAATTCTCAGATACACAGAGCTTTTGTGACCACTACGGATACAAAATAGAAGACTCGTGTAATGCAATTTTAATAAAGTCTAAGAAACCAGAAGAGTTTTATGCTTTATTTTGTGTACTTGGCGTAGATAGATTAGATGTAAACCATAAAGGTAAGATTGTCTTAAATTCTAAAAAACTAAGTTTTGCTTCAAGAGAAGAAGCTGAACTAGTGACGGAACAAACATATGGAGGAATTAGTCCCTTAGGCCTTCCAGAGAATATAAAAATTTACGTTGATAAAAATGTCATGAATAGAGAGAAGGTTTTTATAGGTGGTGGAAATCGAGTTAGTAAGTTTTTTCTTTCACCTGAAACACTTGTTAAGTTAACGAATGCAAGTGTTGAAGATTTAACTTAATCCATCTCTGCATAAACTTGCAGCTTGAGGAGCTAGAGCTTTTCCTCCCATACCCGGGAACCTTCCAGCTTGTAAGTAGTTCTTTAGAAATGTTCTGACATTTTGAAAGTCTTCCTCACTTATCTCTTGAGGCGTTGTTAAAATACCAAATGAATCTGGTAGATAGCTGTATAGAAAAGATTGTTGCTGACTATCAAGTTTTTCAACATACTGTGATAGTAGGTTTATGGTGACATCATAGTCATCAATAACATTGATACAATTTTCATACTCAGCGACACTCAGTGGACTTACATCTACGTCATAGTCAGCTCTATATTGAAAAACTAGAATCCCAACAATAAATAGGAGTGTTCCATAAAAAAGAATCTTTATTGGAAAGAGCAATAACTTTTTAATTGGCCAAAAAATAGCTTTAAGAATCATATTCCTACTTTAATGTAATTACAAGACACTGGCACGCACCGCCAGATTTAAGAAACTCTGAAACATTTGCAGAGACAGCATTGAGTCCAAGTTCTCTGACTTTTTCCATAACTTCAATATCTTCTGATGGAAAAATTACTGTGTCATTAATCACTACAGCATTACATGCCAATTTGTTAGCATCATCTTCAGAGACTGGAATTAAGTTAAAGATGTCAGCAAATTCAGATAACGTCTCATCCTTAAATGCTTTTGGATAGAAAATTGCATCTTTATTTTCTGTTGGTAGTTGCTGAAAACATGTATCTAAATGATAGAATTTTGGATCAGCTAACTCTTCAATTTTTGGCTTAAGTCCAAACTCACTAGCTATGTATAACAGGGCTTCTTTATCACTTCTTATGCCGTAGGAGCCAACAAGATATTCACCCAAAACAAATGCATCGCCTCTTCCCTCAAATTTAAAGTCAGATGGAATTCTCGATACTGTATATCCATTTTCTGAGAACCAATTAGAGTAAATTTCCTCTTCACCTTGTCTCTCTTTGAATTTAAAATTTGCAATTAAAACTTTATCTTCATTAATTATTCCTGAATTTGCAGTAAACACTAGGTCTGGATACTGTTCGTGGGGTGGCACTATCTCAACAGAAGCACCTGCCTGTTCAATTGTTGTTTTTAGATTTTCCCATTGCTGTTTTGCTAGCTCAAGATTTACGCTAACACCCTCAACCATCCATGGGTTGATAGAATATTCAACTTTAAAGTATTCCGGTGAACTCATTAATACTGTAGTATTTCCCATATGAACAATTTAGCATTTTATACATACAATGTATAATTTTACGAGTATCAAATGAAAATAATCAAAATCAGCAGTGAAAACTTAGTAGAGTGTCACAGAATTAACCAAGAGAATACCCCTGAGGTTGGATCTGTAACATTAGAAGAGCTTCAAAATTCTTTAGATAACTCAGATTATAACTTATGTGCAGTTGTGGATAATGAAGTTGTTGGTTTTGTAATTTGTTTCCAAGATACAGAAACAACAAACTCTTATATGGGTGATATAGATCATAAAAATTTCAGCGAAATTAGCCAACGAAAAAGTGATTTTTTATATATTGATCGAATAGCTGTTGATAAAAATTATAGGAAAAAGTCTATAGGTTCAAAACTTTATAATGAAGTTGTTAACTTTGCTGAAATGAATAGCATTTCATATTTAACAGCTGAAATAAATTTACTTCCCAGCAAAAATACGCCATCATTTCGTTTTCATGAAAAGTTTGATTTTACTGAACTAGATACAGTTAAGCACTCAGAAGATTATGAAGTCTCTCTACAAGTAAGAATCAATAGCTAGTTAGTATATCTATATGAAATTTAACCTACCAAGAAGACAAAGAAAAAGTTTTGAATCAATTACTAAAAAAATGATTTCTGATAATTTCAATAAAACAGAATCAACTGAACTATTTAGTAATCTAAAAAAACAATACACTGATGCTCCCCGTACTTTTGGAGCTAATGAAGGAAAGAAAGAGGCAACACTTGAGCTACTAATTATTATTGGTAATCAGATAGCAGAAGAGTATAAAGATCTTGAAATAAGTATGGTTCTTGGAGTTCCTGAGCTTCAAAAAAGTAAAGCTTGAATCTAACACTGCACTTGTGTGATTAGTTCTACAGTTTTACTCCCTTTTTTAATAATCCAATTCAGCGTTGCTTTTAGCCCTGGGTTAATTATTGCTCTAGTTGTAAATCAATCTGTCCAGAATTCACGACGTAAGGGTATTGAGGTTGGTATAGGAGCTGCTGTTGGAGCAATAGGAATAACCTTAGTTTCTGCAATAGTTGTAAGTCTTTTAGTTAACACTGTACCTGTCATGATTAATATTATTTACTTTATTGGCTCTATCTATATTATTTTTAAGGGCTACCAAACAATTAGATCAGATACGAGCACCCAAAAAGAAATAGCTGGTAATTCAGCTTTTCTATCAGGTTTTCAAGTTAATCTCTTGAATCCTAAAATGTGGGTTTTTTATCTAACTGTGTTACCTATTTACATGTCAGACGAAACAAGTTATTTTGTGAGCTTAATTTATCTTGGTCTTATAACTCTAGTTATAAATTTTATTGCAGATATTACCTATGCATTTACTAGTGATTACTTCTTCAAGAATTCATCTGACAAAACAAAAAGTCTAATAAATAAAGTAAGTGGTATCTCACTTCTACTAATAGGTCTCTACCTATTCGTCAGCAAGTTTATCTGATTCTTCTTTATCTTCTTTAAATAACTCAGAGATAGCCCCAATACTTCCTAACGTCGCTGATAATTCAGCTGGTAAGAATATCTTGGTTGCATTTCCATCGGCAATTTTTTCTAATGATTCAAGATACTTAATAGCAATCAAATCATTTGATGGATTTCCTTTATGAATTGCATTAAAGACTTGTTCAATAGCATCTGCTTCACCTTCAGCAACTGCGATTTTTTCATATTTTTGTGCATCCGCAACAGCCTTAAGAGCTTCTGCTTCACCTTGTGCAGATAGTATTTGTGACTGTCTTTGACCTTCAGCAGTCAAGATTGCAGCTTTTTTCTCACCCTCAGCTTCAGTAACTGCTGCTCTTCTGTCTCTTTCAGCTTTCATGACCTTGTTCATTGCATCTTGAACATCTTGAGGAGGATCTACTCTTTGAATTTCAACTCTTACAACTCGAGTTCCCCACTTATCAGTTGCTTCATCAAGAATAAGTTTTAATTGAGTGTTAATATTTTCTCTTGATGTCAGTGCTGCATCTAATTCCAAATCACCAACAACATTTCTTAAGTTAGTTTGAGCTAGTTTTGTTGCAGCAGTAATGAAGTCTCCTACGTTATAAACTAATTTCTTCGGATCTGTTGGTTCGTAATATATGACAGCATCAACTGTGATATTTACGTTATCTTTTGTAATAACTTCTTGTGGAGGTACGTCAATAACTTGCTCTCTCATGTCAACTATGATGAGACGTTCAACCCAAGGAATAACAATATTTAAACCTGGACTTGCTTCCCTGTTGTATTTTCCGAATCTCTCTATTAGACCTCTCTCGAAGGGTCTTAGTATTCTGAAAAGTCTGAAAATAACTATACCGACGATAATTACTTGTACGATTGTTGTGATAATATCTACTATTTGTTCCATATTTTAATTATACAGAAGAGAGGTTTATAGTTTTTTAATCAGTAGTGTTTTCAGCTTCAGTTTTCTCTTGTTCGTACCTATTGAGTGCAAGGACAAACATTACAAAAAGTATTGTAGAACCAGCGAGAAATGTTAAAGGTAAAATTCTAATTTCGAAAGCATTTAGTCCTTCAATTTCTGCAGGTTTTGGACCTCGGGGTGCGTAAAGAACAAAGAGTATTGAATTTATAATACACCAACCGAATGTTCCTGCTCCAACTACTAAAAATCCTAATCTTTTACCAAGGTTAGTTGCATTGATTAAAAAGGTAGATCCAAAAAATGTTACAAGAGAGCCGATAAACATAATTATTCCAGTGATTGTTAGATTTGCTGAAAGCAAAGATCTCATTATGTCACGCATCAGGCTCCATTCCTCTTAAATAGTCTATCACTAATGCAATGTCAGACTCAGGTAATACAGCTCCAAATCCTGGCATCTTACCTCCGCCAACACCATTAACTCCGTACCCTTTACCATTGACAGAACCATTGATAATAAAATCAATGAGATCATCTCTAGATTTAAATTGTATATTCGCTCTACCACCTCTAAGTGCCGGCCCTAATCCGCCAGATCCAATTTTTTTTGTGTACGCTACACCAGCTGAGTAACCTGCAGTGTGGCATCGTGCACAGTAAGCATTGAAGAGACCAACAGCTCTTTTAGCTTCATCGATGTTGCCGCCAAATGTAGATTCAGCGATATCCTCAAATGAAACTTCCCATAGTCTCTGTTCTAAGGCTGTTTCCAAGAATTTAAGTCCATCTAAACCTTCGTTCAAGAATTTTTCTTGACCATCTACTAATATCCCGGTGTTGATTAATTGTGAGTTGAGTTGTGATAGGTAACCTCTAGCGACAGAAGCGTCTTTTCTAGATGGTGTCGATTCTTCTTCTTCTGGGTTTAGGTTTAAAACAGATAAACCTACAATGTCTGCGATTGTTGCACTATATTCTGAAATCTCTACTTCTACCGAGTCATAGAGGCCATCCTCATCCGAATCAATCCCGCTATCTTTTTCAAGTAATGCTGAAATTTTATCAACAGCTTCTTGTAAGACGGGTAATTTTGCTGGCCCAGCTTTTATTTCTTCAATTAAAATTTTCTGGTTAATAATTTCGTTTTCTACTTGAAGTGCTGAGTTCTCAAGTCTGAGTAAAGAAGAGTTGATACTTGATTCAATAGTTCCTAATTCAAAAGACTGCTCTACTTGAAATGAGTGTAGGTAGTCAATCAAATCTTCAAGTTGTCCATCATTCATTGGACCTCCACCTTCAAGACCCCAAGCAGGCATAGGTGAGTTGGCTCTTCCATAAATAAGCCAGTATTTAACTTCCGAATCATCATATCTATAGAAAACATTATTAATTGCAGGTGCTGCCCACGTTACCTTCACTCCACTACGTTTTTCTACATAGGAAGCAGCTCCACCGCCACCATCTACACCATGACAATTACCGCAGCCAAATTCTTCATATAAATGATGTCCTCTTTCTACGGAGACATCTTCAAACTCTTCAACGAAACTCTCTTGTCGGGAGTCTTCACCGAGATAATAAAGTGGAATCATAATAGTTAAAAGGGAGGCAATAAGTACAGCCCATGACAATGACTTATCAAGGTGTTTGGTTTCCAATTCATCATCAGATTTATATTTTGTAAGGTTTGCAGGTAGCTCTTCATTCTTTCCTGAACCTCTAAACCCAACAGCAGCAAAGTATGCCAAAGCACCAACAATAGCTAAGGAAAGAAGAGTTATGAAAATAGAACTATTCATTAAGACTCTTCAGTTGGAGCTAAAGCGATACATGATAAACCTTGAGGATATTTTACAGAAAGTCCTGGAGCTCTAGGGGATTCAATAATTGTACCTGTGTCAATAATAAGCTTTCCTGCTGATGACACATTTACTACGAATCTATCTAAATTTCTAGGTGCTGGTCCTGCGTAATACTCCCCAACCATATTGTATTTTGAACCATGACATGGACATTCGAAACCTTGAGATGAGTTACACCATGGAACCCTGCAACCAAGATGGACACACCTTTGGTAAACGGCGACTAATCCATCAGCAATTGTTGATCCGTCAGTAAATTGTGAATCTCCTGCGGTACTATCGCTAAATGGTAAAACATATGCTCGTGCCTCTGGAATGAAAGCAGGTATGACAGAACCATCTGCTTGTATAATTTGATTTTTCAGATCTTCAATTTTCCCAGCATCAACCTTGGAACCGAAACCACCTGATACTTTTGGCCACAGAAACCCAAGCCATGCCAGCGCTTGAATTCCCATGAAAGCTCCAAACGTGCCTCCAAGTGCTTTTCCTAAAAATTGTTTTCTTGTGATGTATCTCTCTTCTTCAGAGATTTCTTCGTAAACTACTTTTTCTTCAATTTTAATTGAGCCGTCAGTCTCTTCTATAACTTCTTCAGTTTCATCTGCTGTAACTTCTTCGACATTTACTTCTTCAACTGATTTTGGTTTTGAGGGTGCAAAAAAACTTGTCTTTTCTTTACTCTTTTCAGCTTTTACAGCTCGTTTGTCTAAGTTTTTCTTCCAATCAATGTTTCCAGGACCTCTACCGCTAACAATTGCGACAATTCCTACAACACCTAATAAACCTATTGCCCCAATGGCAATAAAAGATAGCTCAACTATGCTCATTCGAAATATATCCAATCTAATAAGTCATCAAACCATATGCCGTCAATCCATGGATACGTCCAGTTCCAACCAGGTCCTCTAAACAACACTCCAATTATCGTAAGTGTTCCAGCTCCAGCTAGGAAAAATGTATACATCATGATTGCGTATTTTCTCTTTGACGGATTGTTCTCCTTGTTTCTATCTATATATGGAATAGCTGCAAAACCAATTAAGCCAATAACAAGTGGAATCATAACTCCAGCAATCTGCGGATCCCAATAAGACAATGCCTCCTGTAAACCAAGAAAGTACCAAGGAGCTTTTGCTGGGTTAGGAGTAATATTTGGATTTGCCTCTTCTAGAAGTGGTGCCTGCAGTATTGCACTCAATAAAATTAAAAATGCCATCATTGCCATTAATGAAATAAACTCTGGAAGCATGAGGTGTGGCCAAGTGTTAACTTTATCAACTGGCTCAGATGCCGCTTTTTGAATTGGTTTTGCCTTAACGACAGTTAATAATCTTTGTGTTACTTTAACTTCTGGAGCAAAATCTACTTCTTCTGGAGTATCTGCTTTTGGAGGAGCAGGTGTTGCTGCTTTTGCTGGAGCAGGTGCTTCAGCTTTTGCAGGTGCTTCTTCAACTTTAGGTGTTTCTACAGGAGCAGGTGCTTCAGCTTTTGCAGGTGCTGCTTCAACTTTAGGTGTTTCTACAGGAGCAGGTGCTTCAGCTTCAACTGGTGTGGGTAAGTCTACTTCAATGACTTCTGGTTTATCATCGACAACAGTCGGTGCGGATTCACCTTTCATTTCAGCAAGAGCTTGCTCAACAGTAATCCCTAAAGCTTTAGCTCTAGCTTCTGCGGATCTTAAAAGTAAGTGTTCTGGGATATCAACCATGTTTTATAATTCTCTAGAGCGGTCCAGAGATACCTCCATCTTTTCTAACTCTCCAAAAGTGAATTGCCATAAAGATAACAATGATGAATGGGAAGAATAAAACGTGCAATACATAAAATCTGAGCAATGTAGCTGTTGTTGCCTCTAAGCCAGCAAATAACCCAAATTTAATTTGGGCGCCAAACACCGGCGTGTAGCTTGCCATGTTGCCACCAACAGTAACAGCCCAAATAGCCAGCTGATCCCAAGGAAGAAGGTAGCCAGTAAAAGACAGAAATAATGTTAAAAATAACAAAATAACGCCTATGACCCAGTTAAATTCTCTAGGTGCTTTGTAGGCTCCATGATAAAAAACTCGTGACATATGAAGAAAAACTACAAGAACCATAAGGTGTGCTCCCCACCTATGCATATTCCTTACTAAGGAACCAAATGCTACGCTCGTCTGTAGGGCCTGAATATCTGCATAGGCCATCTCGGTTGGTCGAAAGTAAAACATCAACCAAATACCAGTAATAGTCAAAACTATAAATAGGAAGAAGCTCATTCCTCCTAGGCAAAGTGTGTATGACAAACGCACACCATGTCGTTTCACTTTTACAGGATGTAAGTGATAGAGAACGTTGTTCATCACTACATATGATCTGTTTCTCGGGCTATCAGAATAACCTTTTCTAAAAGGTGAGCCTGGACGAAAAATACTTGTCGCAAACTTGCTTGCTCTAGCGGCATCTCCGGAACCGGCAGATACTTTTTTAAATCTCTCTTTAAGGGTTAATTTTGCCATTATATTATTTTATAACCTTCCATATATATACCCGTGTCTGTCAGTTCTTTCCCCTGAGTCTTCATCCCAAGGTGCTGTATACACACCATTCTCAACAGCTGCATCAGCTAAAGATCCAGCAAATTTACCTAAAGAAATTACTCCAGTAGGACACCTGTCAACACAAAGCGCACATCTTGTACAAGCATCTTCGTCAACGACGAAAAAGCCGGGAGCTTCTTCTGCATTGGGTGACTCTACATTTACAGAGTCATCGATGGCATCAACAGATAGATAGTGGATACATTTCCATGGACAAATATCTACACAACCCTCACAAAGAATACATTCTGCTTCGTCGATATGAAGAAATTGTTTCGGACGAACTCTAGATGACACTTTTTGTGCATCAACCATTGCAAGATTGTATTTTTTTTCAAACTCTGGCATTTCTATTAGTACTTCAGATTTTTTAGCCATCTGTACCTGTTTTCACGACTTTTTTGCCGTAGTCAGAAATTTTAACTTTGCCTTTTTCTTTCATGTTATTGATATCTTGAACCATGTACCCAAGCACAAAGACAGCGATTAATGCACCCTGTGATATTCCTAATTGGATAACATCTTTTAAAGCTCCAAAGCTCATAGAGACTTCATTACCAAGAAATAACATTGGTGGAAATTTTATAAACTCTCTTTGGTTAGTCCACTCTAATGGACCCTGTGCTAGGTTGAGCCACTCTGATGGAAGGACTCCAAAAATTAGTGTAAGTTGAAGCCAGCTTAAAAAAGAAAAATATGCTGCCTTACTCCAGGTAAGTGGTTTATCGCTCCACGCCATAAGAACTAATCCAATAAGAATTAACTGGCTGCCACTAAAGGCAATAAACTGACCAATGGTCTGTGGAAGCCAACCTCGTGGTATCCAGTTGAAGTAATCTACAATTTCACCTTGAGGAAAGCCTGCATAATGAGCAACTATAACTCCACCCGTCAAGCTACCCAGGCCAGCAAAAAAAGTTGGTATACCAAGTTTTACTCGGTTTCTATATACAAAATTTATCAACGCAGTTCCTTAATGTTTACATTCTATTTTATCGCAAAACCACGCAATATTATAAATTGAATGAATAAGTTTTTTTATTAATTTATTAAGTTTTTTCTCTGTATTTATTATGTTTACTACTAAAGTTTGTTTGAGTAATTAGTATAGAAATTGATGAAAATAAAATTGATTCCAAACAATGAACAAGACTTATCTAAAGTTTTTATTTTTCTACTTCCTTTAGTAGTTTTGCTATCTGCTTCAATAAATTTTTTAAAAGATGCCTTTAGATCCTTCTCAAATGTTCTTCCTGGAAACCAGGTTCTTAATTATGGATTTTTAGATAAGCTGTCGAACCAAATCAGTTTCAATTTTTTATTTTCTTTTATATTGGTTGTGACAGTTGTCTACCTTTTGTCGAAGTCATTAGGAAGATCAATAATTATATTTCCTCTTTTCTTCCTCACCGGACTTGGGTTAATCGGCATTGAATTTATAGATGTGGTATTAGCTTTTATATCACCTGAGCAGTTGCTCGATCTTGGAAATACATCTGTTCTTTTATTAATCAAAATACTCTTAGTCGGAGCTTTCTTAGGACTAATATTATTAAACTTTTTAGCTAAAAAAGAACCTTCAATCTTTTTGAGTAGTCAATTTCTACTTGGAGCCGTAGTGTTTTATCTAATTTCATTACTAATTTACCGAAGCGAATATATAGTTATGTCTGATAACTTCTTCATAAATTCTATGTACCTGTCAACACATATATACGTTGGTTGTTCGTTTGTATTCTTATCAATTTTTTACTTCTTGATAACTAAAGGTATGCAAGCAACTTTATTCAGTAAAACACTGGGGACAATAAGTTTTTGGGGTTATTTATTCCTATTACCTTGGACTGGTTTTAAATATTTTTACGGAACTACGTTACCTGACTGGATTGAGAATGTCTCAATTTACCTCTCTCTTAGCCTGATAATTCCACTCCTTGCATTAATAGTTAATTACTCAAAGACCATTGCTACAAAAGAAAATAAAGAGCCTGTTTTTTCAGTTCTGATAAGTTTTGCTTTTGTCGTATTTGGATTAACAAATGTTTTACAAATTATTAGTTCAATATCTAATGTTACGCCGATTGTAAGTCTTACTAATTTTGAATACAGTGTCCGTTACGGATATATGTATAGTCTCATTCTTATCTTGATTCCATTTGTCTATCATCTAGTGCCAAAAATATATGGAAGAGAATTCATCTATGGTCGATTGGAGACTTTAAATGCTTATCTTTTAGGAACCTCTGTTATAGCAACACTTTCATTAAATACCTTAATTGGAATTAATTCGGGATTTTCATGGAATGCTGGTGCAAATGCAGGTAATCCAACGATTTATGGAGAAGGTTTCTTGATCACATGGTCATTAATTTCAACTCCGTACACTTTCATATTGTTTCTATCATTATTATTTTTACTTTCAACATTCTTATTTACTCTCTCAACACTAAAAGCAATTATTGGTGGATCCGTTACTGAGTCTGAAACTGTGTCAGAGATATCAGGAGATAATGATGAGTGAATTATTAGCCAAAGTAGCAGAGATACTAGGAGCTCCAGAAACATTGGTTCAGCGATCAGCTGAAGCAAGAGCTGAAGCATCTGGAAATACTGTTGAAGAAGTTTTACAATCATGGGCTGGTGG
>CABXDM010000006.1 GCA_902510965.1 uncultured Candidatus Actinomarina sp. | reverse complement strand
CTTTTGGAAAACAACTTTCTGACCAAGGAGTTATTCAGGAGTGGATTGCAAAATCTAGAATAAAAATTGAAGAAGCTAGATTACTTACACTAAAAACAGCTTGGCTGATTGATACTTATAGCAAGGAAGAAGCCAAAATAGAAATTTCATCAATTAAAGTAACCGTTGTTGAAGCAGCATCTTATGTCATAGACAAGGCTATTCAAGCGCACGGAGCTATGGGCTTATCTCAAGATACTCCCTTAGCACGAATGGCAGCTGGAGCCAGGGTATTAAGAATTGCTGATGGTCCAGATGAAGTCCACTTAAGATCAATAGCTAGAAGAGAAATGAATAAATATAAATGAATGAACAAATAGGAGTGGTTGGTGGCGGACAAATGGGAAGTCAAATAGCAGCCTTATCAGCTATGGCAGGGTATGAAACTCATATTTATGATAAAGATACTGAAAATGTGACTTCTAAACTTAAATTTGCTGAAGATAACCTTAAGAATCTTATTTCAAAAAATAAATATACAGAAGAGCATTTAGCTAACTTTAAAGATAATCTCCACGTAGCTAAAAGTATTGATTCTTTATCAGAAAATAAGACATTCATTATTGAAGCTGTGGTTGAGAGACTTGACGTTAAGCTTGAAATTTTTTCACAACTATCGGAAATTACAGATTCAGAAGTAGTTTTAGCAACAAATAGTTCTTTCATAGCTGCATCTGAAATAGCAAAAGACTGCATGCATGTACAAAGATTTATTAACATGCATTTTTTCTATCCACCTTTAAGAATGGACCTTGTTGAGATTTCTTATCCTGAATCAACAGCTACAGAAGTTATTTCAAGAACTCAATCCGTAGGAAAATCAATGGGTAGATCTATTGTTACTTTAAAGAAAGAAACTCCGGGTTTTATAGTAAACAGGATGCTTGCTGCTCTTGTTGATGAAGCATATGAGTTATATGATGAAGGTATAGCTGATTTTGAAGATATAGATTTAGCCATTAAAAAAGGTTTAAACCATCCGTTAGGCCCTTTCGAACTTTCTGACTATTCAGGTCTAGATATTCACTATTATGCAAAATTAAAGATTTTCAATGAAACTAAAAATCCAAACGATTATCCAAAGAAATTTTTAGAGA
This sequence comes from uncultured Candidatus Actinomarina sp., assembly GCA_902510965.1. GTDB lineage: Bacteria > Actinomycetota > Acidimicrobiia > Actinomarinales > Actinomarinaceae > Actinomarina. The sequence continues at coordinate 42,072 of CABXDM010000006.1, read as the reverse complement.
AAAAAATTCAAGATGGTGATTTAGGTGTTAAGACTGGAAAAGGTTTTTATAATTACAAAAAGGATTAGTTTACAAAATCTTCATCTTTTATATTAAAAAAGAATTCTCTTTCTGCCAGTATTTTTAATACAATTCTTTCTGTTTGTATTGTGAAAGGATAAGGTTTTCCCCAGTATTTATTGGACAAGGATTGAATATTTTTTTCTGCATCTTCACCGGTAATTTCTCCAATAACTTTACCCCTAATTTCTACGAATTTAAAAGCATCGTCATGTTTCCATATCATTATGCTGACCCTTGGATCATTTTTTATATTTTTATATTTAACCCTATGTATTTCAGTATTAATAAGAATATGTTCACCATCGGTATCAACCCACATTGTGTGTGTTTGGGGAGATCCATCTTTAAATAGGGTAGTTAATGCTGCATAATTTGGACCTTTAGCCATTTTGATAGTTTTTTCATCTAAAGCCATATAATCACTTTAATATAATCATATGAAAGTTGTATTACAAAGAGTTAATTCAGCGAATGTAAAAATAGACAATACTATTATCTCAGAAATTCAGACTGGTGTTGTATTACTTTGGGGAATTAAAAAGGGTGATACTGTCAGAGATGCAGATGTATTAATTAAGAAAATTGTAAACTTGAGAATATTTTCGGATTCTTCTGGAAAAATGAATAAATCAATACAGGAAATTTCAGGCCAGATATTATTAGTAAGTCAATTTACTCTTTTGGCAAATACATCTAAGGGAAATCGACCTTCTTTTATTGAGGCAGAGGATCCTATTAATGCAGAACATCTACTTTCGTATGTTTCAAAAGAACTAACCACATATGCAAAAGTTGCTGAAGGTAAGTTTGGAGCTTATATGAATATTTCACTTGAGAATGATGGTCCGGTAACGATTATTTTAGAATCCGAAAATGGACAACTAAAACTTTAAGCTGATTGTAACTTTATTTTATTAGGGTCTTTTTCACCGGAAAGTTTTTTATCGAGGTAATATTCATTTCCTGCCCAAAGGTGTAGTCCTAATCCGAACTTCATAGCACATCTTTTGAAAGAGTCAGATTCAGCATGCTTTGCATTAGTACCATCATTACCTTGATCATTCTCTACGTCCCCTATAGCTGTAACTGTTACTAGTTTTCCATCTACATCTACAGTAAGTTTCCCGAAACACCCTACAACTTTTCCAAGTTTTTCTTCTCTTATCAATTCAACTACTTCCCAGTTAAATGGTCCGCAAACTTCCAACAGTCTTTGTGTTATTACGGAATGGGGAATGTAATTACCAAATTTACCTTTAGGAGCTTTTTTGACCCACTCATCTGGAAATTGTCTTGATAGTTCGTATAATTGGTTCATTTTATTCTTCTTTCTTTATGTTTTAGATCTTTTGCCCACATAGGTGCAGAATTATTGTTCACATTTATAGTTTTAAGTTCAGGGGTATCTTTCCACTCTTTGTAAAGGAATGTGTCTCTTATCATTTCAGTATTTTGTTCCTTATTAGAAGCAACTGCGTCAAGTCCCTTAAGTTTTGGAACAAAATTTTGACCCATAATTGCTATTAGAGATTCTGTTAATTCTTCATCATCTGAGGATTTTTCGATTATCCATTTAATTAAATTTTTTAAATCATGAACTTTCCATGTGTAGGATTTATTAAAAACAAATACTTCGTCACCGAGCCTCACAGCACCATTTCCTTCTATATTTTTAGCCATCTTTACATCGCTGAAAGTTTTAATATTTGAACTAGTATTTTTAATTACACTGGTTGTGCTTCTTGCTGTCCAAAGAAACTCAAGATCTTCTGTGTTTGTTAATTCTTCTCCAAATCTTGTAACAGTTAAATCTAATTCATTCGAATCTTGAGCAGATACCTCCTTAGTTAACTCAAGAATCTCATCTATTTTATTTCCCATTTATTTCTCCTAACTTAAGCAGCTTCATTAACTACATTATGACAGTTACAGTTGTCATTGTGATTTCTACAGATCACAATAGTTTCTACATCAATCATATTTAGGATATCTTCTATTTTATTATTTTTCATACTTCAAATATACAAATTACGTATGACAAAAAATTTTTTTTCAAGACGTTTCATTTTATTTGCAATACAATGATTAATAATGACAAATCCTCAGTTATTTGAATCTCAGATGTACAGAGAAGTAATTAGACAGTATGAAGAGGTTTCTGAATTCATAAATTTAGACTCGAACATTAGAGAACGATTGAAATATCCACAAAGAGCATTAGTAGTTACATTTCCTTTCAGACGAGACGATTACGAAGAAGTAGAAACAGTTGTTGGATACAGGGTTCAACATGTACTTTCAATGGGACCAACAAAGGGGGGCATCAGATATGCACCTGACGTAGACCTTGGTGAAGTAACTGCACTATCTATACTAATGTCTTGGAAATCAGCAATAGTTGGCTTACCTTTTGGTGGAGCAAAGGGAGGGGTTGCAATTGATCCGACTTCATTAACAAGAGCAGAAAAACAAAGAGTTACAAGAAGATACACAGCTGAACTTCTTCCAGTAATTGGTGTAGAAAAAGATATTCCAGCACCTGATTTAGGGACTGACGAGCAAACTATGGCCTGGATCATGGATACTTATAGTAATTTTGTTGGCTCACCTCAACCAGGAATTGTAACTGGAAAACCTGCTGCACTCGGTGGTTCAGTTACACGAAGAGAGGCAACAGGTAGAGGAGCTGTTGCAGTAACAGCTCAAGCAATGGATAAAATCGGTAAGACATATAAAGGTTCTGATATTGTGATACAAGGTTTTGGAAATGTTGGTCGATATGCTGCTCTTGATTCTTATGAGAGGGGAGCAAAGGTTATTGCAGTAAATGATTTAGGTGGAGCAATCATCAATCCCAATGGCATCAATATTCCAGAACTGTTTAAATATACTGCTAAGAATCACTCAGTAGCAGGATTTGATGGTGCGGATAAACTTTCACAAGATATATTGGAATTAAAATGTGATGTACTAATTCCAGCAGCAATTGGAGGTGTGATTACTACTTCAAATGTTAACAATATTAAAGCGCACGTTATTGTCGAAGCTGCAAACTCTCCAACTACAGTAAGCGCTGATAAAATTCTACGCGACAATAAAGTATTATTAATTCCAGATATTTTAGCAAATGCTGGGGGTGTTACGGCATCTTATTTTGAGTGGGTTCAAAATAGACAAAACTACCTATGGAAAGAAAAAGACCTACATGAAAAGTTTATTGACATAATGACTTCTGCATTTGAAGAAGTATGGACAATATCACAAAAAAATAATTGTGATCTGAGAACAGCTGCATTAATAAAAGGAATCAAAAGGGTTGCCGCTGCGAAATTAACTAGAGGGTTATTTCCCTAATAACGAGTTTATATCTGTAAGTATTCTTTCTTTTTCTCCTTCAAGTGAGAAAATCTCTTCTTTTAACTCATTAATATTTATGTTTTTCAAAGGGCTTGAATCAGGTAACTCATCTTGATTTTCAAACATTTCGAGAGCATCGAGAGTTTCATTAATTTCAGCTATTTTTTCAACAATTTCTCTTAATTTGTCGGTACTAGGAGCTTCTTTATTAAACAAAGGACAGATTGGTTTGTAGTAGCACCAATCTTTACAGAGTGCATTCTTTGTGGCTGGAAATTCGTTATTTTCAAAAGCATTTTTAATATCTTGCCAAATAGAAAGTATCTCGACTTTTGCTTCATCAAGCATGGTATCGTCTATTTTTAATGTGTGGATTGTAGAGTTTTTAAGATATATTAATTTCAATTCTTTAGGAGTGACACCTATTTCATCTCTTATTAGTAGGGCATATAGTTTGAGTGCAAAGAAACGGGGCTCTTTATATTTTGCCATAGGTGCTTTCCCCGATTTATAGTCAACAATTATTAAATTTCCATCTTTATCCTCATCCATCCGGTCTAAAATTCCACGTAAATTTAAATCTTCAATTGAACCCCTAACCCATCTTTCTTGTTCAAGTGGTTCTAATTTCTGAGGATCTTCAAGTTTCAGATAGTTATGAAGTAGATTAAGACCTTCCTGTCCCCATTCTCTTTCATCTTCAATAGAATCGAATAAATTAACGTGTTCATCGTTACCTCTAACATTTGACCATGCTTTTCGAAAAAGATCATAAAGAACTTCAGGCGTTCTTTGATCAGTTGGCAGGTCATATAAATCCTCTAATGCTTGGTGTACTGTTGTTCCTTTAGCTTGGACTAAATTAGTAGGTTCTTTTATTTTGTCTACGTTAGAAAATTTGAACTGCTTAGGACAGGTTTTGAATTGTGAGGCTCTAGAAGGAGACAAATTTTTTATCATATTTAAACTATAACTGTATTTATATTAATTTTTATAAATTGTAATCTAAGAATATGAATAGATTTATAAAAATACTTCAAATCATTGGTGTTACTTCGTTTATTTTATATTTTATTGTTGCCATGCTGTATAACTCAGCAAGTTGGTTTAATTTTCTATTTAATTAGTCTTTAAAAAATTACATATAGCTAACAATTGCTAAAGTGATTGAATGAATAACAGCAAAATCAAAGTAGCAGTATTAGGTATTGGTAATTGTGCAAGTTCACTTGTTCAAGGCCTTGAATATTATAAAATCAACGACACAGAGAATGGACTTATTTCTGATGTAATTGGTGGCTATAGAGTCTCAGATATTGAAATTGTTGCAGCGTTCGATATCAATAAAAATAAAGTTGGAAAAGATCTCTCTGATGCAATATTTACTGAGCCAAACAATACAACTAAGTTTTCAGAAGTACCTAGTTTAGGCGTAGAAGTTAGTCCTGGTAGAGCATTAGATGGTATCGGTAAATTTGTAGAAGACATTATAGATCCTGTGGATGATTCAGATGCAGTTGTAGAAGTATTGAAATCCTCTGATGCTGAAATCCTTGTTAATCTTCTCCCTGTAGGTTCTGATGAAGCAGTCAAGTTTTATGCAGAATGTGCAATTGAAGCCGGCGTTGGGTTCATTAACTGTATACCAGTATTTATTGCTAGAGATAAAGAGTGGTACCAAAAGTTTGCTGATAATGGCATACCTTTAATTGGTGATGACATTAAGAGTCAAGTAGGAGCAACTATCGTTCATCGTGCATTAGCACAATTATTCTCCGATAGAGGTATCAATCTAAAACGTTCCTATCAGCTAAATGTAGGTGGAAACATGGATTTCCTTAATATGCTCGAAGAAGATAGGCTACAAACTAAAAGAACGAGTAAAACAACTTCAGTTACTTCAGTTGCTAACAAAGGTAAAGGTATGGACAAGGGGTCAGTAAGAATTGGTCCATCAGATTACGTTGAGTGGTTAGAAGATCGTAAAAAAGCATTTATAAGACTTGAGGGAGAAGCTTTTGGTGGAGTACCTTTAAATATTGAACTTCAGCTTGAAGTTTGGGATTCTCCAAACAGTGCTGGTGTTGTCATTGATGCTATTAGGTATATGAAATTCTTTGCTGAGAAAAAAGATTTAAAATCTTTGGATCTTGTTTCAGCTTGGCTTATGAAAGCACCTGCTGAAGCTGCTAAAGATACTGAAACGTTGAAAAAGCTACACGAATTAACTCACATAGATTCTAAATAGCACTCACTGATTTAGTAAACATCTCCATTGCTTCATGAACTTGTTTTTCAGGAGTGGTCAATGGACCCATAAACCTAATAACATTTCCTTCAAGTCCACAATTAACCAAAAGAAGACCATTATTTTTAGATTGTTCAATTATTTTCAATGCTATTTCTTTAGAAGGATTCTTAGTTTTAATGTCTTCTACGATTTCGACTCCAATCATTGTTCCGTAACCTCTTATTTCACCAATGAAATTATTCTCTGCTTGAAGACTAAGAAGAGATTCATTCATTATTAATGCATGATTTTTAACATTTTTTAATATATTATCTTCATCAAATACTTCGAGTACTCCTAAAGCTGCCGCACAAGATACCGGAGAAGCACCAAATGTACTTCCAATACCTGCATCATGGATTGAGTCCATAATTTTACTTTTTCCAACTACTGCTGCAAGAGGAAATCCACCTGCAATACCTTTTGCTAGGGTTGCTAAATCTGGGGTTACTCCTACAGTGCTAGCTCCAAACATTTCTCCTGTTCTACCATATCCTGTTTGAACTTCATCAAATATTAAAAGAATATCTTTTGCTTGAGCTATCTTCTTGAGTTCTTTTAAGAAAAAATTTGACGCTGGGATATATCCGCCTTCTCCCAGTTGTATTTCAATTAATATTGCAGCAATAGAATCTTCACCTACGCTTTGAATATGTTTTTCAAATGTTTCAAGAGCTTGTTCATCGCTCACACCTCTATAGCCATATGGAAAATCTGTATGTGATATAAAATCTGGAAACGGCCCAAATCCCATTTTGTATGGATTCTCTTTACCTGTAAGTCCCATAGCCATATAAGTTCTCCCATGGAATCCTCCCTTAAATGCAACTAAGTGTTGTTTGCCCGTGTAGTAGCGAGCAATTTTAATTGCATTCTCTACAGCTTCAGCTCCACTATTAACTAGAAAAGTTTTTGTTTCTGATTCGATCGGATATCTTTTATTAATCTCTGTACAGACATCTATCGCATTTTGATGTGGAGCATAGGCAAAGCAAGAGTGAGTGAAATCATCAAGTTGATTCTTTACTTTATCAATAACCTTTGGATTAACATGCCCAGTATTTAATACAGCGTATCCACCAACGTAATCTAAAAATCTATTACCTTCTCTGTCCCATATTTCTGCATTGAGAGCTTTTGTAATTGTAGATTCGAACGTAGGCGTCCATGCTTTGGGTACGTTAGCCTGTAATTGATTTTGAAGTAATTTAGACATAAATTCACTGTAACTGAAATAAAATTAATACTCAATTTAATTACTACTAAAATGAATGTGTATGATAAACAATTTTCATGGTGTTTGGGCATTAATAAGTATTTGGGTAGCTGGAATTAGTGGAGTATTTTTAATAGGTATTTACATCTCTAGAAGCACAAAATATAAAAAAATTGGAACATATTTAATAAATCTTTCAATATCAACTATTTTAATTCAAACAGCTGGAGGGCTTTTATTATATTCGCAGCAAAATGATCCAGGTTCGTTTCATTTATTTTATGGAGTTGTAGTTTTATTTACTCTTACATTTTTATATGTTTACAGATCAGAAATGAGTAAAAACTATTACTTATATTGGGGATTAGCTCTTTTATTTTTAATGGGGCTTGAGATTAGAGCAGTAATGACACTGGGAAGAATATTAGATTAGATGTCCCTGCACCTACTTTCAGATGGAACTACTTTTGCTTATTCAAATATTGAAAACCCAAAAGTATGTTATTTACATGGGTGGGGAAGGGATAGTCAAGACTTTCTAGATATTATTGAATTGTACCCAGGACTTGCTATTGATCTTCCTGGGTTTGGGAAAACCAAACCGTTTGAATTCAGTATGAATCCATTTGAATATGCAAATTATTTAGACAAAATACTCCCTAAAGAAATTACAACAATAGTTGGCCATTCCTTTGGTGGACGAGTAGCTGTTCATATGTCTCTAATTCGTAAAATAGAAAACTTAGTTTTAATTGGTGTTCCCTTAATATCAAATACCTCAAATAAAAAAAGTCTTAACAAATTAGATATATATAAGTTCATGAATAAGTTGGGATTGGTATCTGCTGATACTATTGAGTCAATAAAAAATAAATCTGGGTCATTTGATTATAGAAATTCAGAAGGTGTCATGAGAGACACACTTGTGAAGGCGGTTAATGATAATCTTGAAAAAAAACTATCAATGATTGACTCAAATGTAAAACTAATTTGGGGTGAAAATGATTTTGAAGTGCCAGTTTCAGTTGCTATTAAATCCAACAAACTTATTTCTAACTGTGAGTTAACCATTATTCCAAATCATGGGCACAATATGTTAAGAAGTAAATCTAAATCAATTTATGAGGTACTAAATAAATTATGAACACTACTTATATTTTTGTCCTTCTTGTTCTAACTATTGGCTCATTACTGAATTCGGTTAAATGGTCTAGGCTTGCTCAAAGAGAGCATTACATTGGAGGATCTGTAACAAGATTTTATTTCAGATGGGTTAAGTCAAAAACTTCAAATTATTTACTTTTTATACTGTTACTTATATCAGGTTTTATTTCTTTATGGCTCGTATATTTTCCTGTTATCGTCTTAGTTCTTTCCACCTTTACACCATTTGGATTATCCTTTTCTTCCAGAACTTCAAAAGTAGTTAAAACAGAACGATTATCACGTGTAAATGGGTTCTATTATTTTGTAATCATTTCAATATCAGCTGTTTCACTTGTAGTAGAACTAGGGTACTTACTTGCTTTATTAGCCAACATTTTCAGTTATTTTGTTTATGATCAATGTTTAAAAATATTATTCAACTACGAGAAGTCTTTAACACAGCATTTTGTTGAAACCGCCTCAAAAAAAATTAAACAAATGCCAATTCCGATTATTGGAATTACAGGTTCTTATTCAAAGACAACGACTAAAAATACATTGCACCAAATCTTAAAAACACAAAATGAGATATTTGCAACTAAAGAGAGTTTTAACAATAGATTGGGTATAGCTAAAGCAATTAATGAAGATTTAAAAGATTCTGATGAAATTGCGATTATTGAAATGGGTACATACGGTATTGGAGAAATTAGAGAAATTTGTTCATGGGTAAGACCCCATGTATCAGTTATCACAGGTATAGCTCCTGTCCATTTAGAAAGAATGAACAACTTGGAAAATATCCTTGATGCTAAGTCTGAAATTGTTGAACTTGCTGGTTCAGTAGTTATAAATGGTGATGATGAATTACTACTTAACCAAGCTCGTTTATGGACAAATCAAAAAATTGTTTACGATTGCTCAATCACAAGCAAACAAGCAATTGTATATGTTGACTTTGTTGACGGGGAACACCATATTTATGTGAAAGGTAAATTAATAACTAAAGTTACTGCTCCTGAATTGTTGCAACTATCTATTGCTCTGTCTATTGGGGTTATGCTTTCCCTTGATTTAGATGTATCAGACTTTTTTACTGATATTAAATCTCTAGATAAAACTACTCACCGACAAACGTTAATCAATAGTGACCTCGGACATAAGATAATTGACAACTCTTTCAATTCAAACCCAATGGGAATAGAGCACTCTTTAAAGCTCTTAGCAGAGGAAGGAAATGAAAGTTCAATTAAGTATTTAGTCACACCTGGGATGATTGAACTAGGTAGCGACCAGTTCTCGCTAAATTATGCGTTTGGAACAGAGGCTAGCAAAGTAATAGACTCAGCATTAGTTATAGGTCATACAAATAAGAACTCTCTTTTATTGGCTTTTCAAGAGAATGAGGTACCTGCTTTTTGGTTTCCGACAAGAGATGAAGCCATAAAATATTTGAATACTATTATAAAGCCTGAAGATGTTGTATTATTTGAAAATGACCTACCTGACCATTATCCCTAATAATGAATTATAAAATTGGAGTTATCATTGGAGGTCCATCTAATGAACATGATATCTCTGTTTTAACTGGGCTTCAAAGTGCTAGGATTCTTTCTGCTAAACATGATGTATCAATAATTTATTGGACTAAAGATAATAAATGGTTTTTACTTGATCACAAACTAGAATCAAGCGATTTTGTTCAAAACTCAAAATTATTAACTAAAGAATTACATATAAACCTCGGAAAAGATAATTGTTTTACTTTTAAAAGAAAAAAACTAGATATAGATGTTTATGTAAACTCTTGTCATGGGGGACCTGGTGAGGATGGTTCTTTACAGGGCCTTTTAGAGGTTATGGAAGCTAAATTTACAGGCCCAAATTTAAATATTGCACAACTATGTATGGATAAATATGCATTTTATTCACTCATGAAATCTAACAATCTTCCGGTTTTAGACAAATTTAAGATAAAAAGCGGTAAAACTCCTGATTTCGAGGGACCATATGTGTTAAAACCCCAATTTGAAGGGTCTTCAATAGGTGTAGAAGTAGTCAAAAACTATGAAACAGCTCTAAAAATAATAGAAACTTCAGATTTGTACACTAAGGGCGCTTTACTAGAAAAATATCTCGAAAATGCAGATGATTTATTAATTGGAGTCCGGAACTATCCAGAATTTAGCTATTCTGAAATAGAAAAACCGATCAGAAACTCCAATCTTTTCTCATATAAAGATAAGTATCTAAACAATGGTGGCTTAGAAGGTTCAAAAAGAGAACTACCAGCAAAATTAACTGAGGACCTTAACAAAAAAATAATATCTTTAGTTGAGGAAATTAATAACGTAATTCCTTCGCGCGGCATAGTCCGATACGATTTTTTAAAAATTGAAGACAACATTTATATAAATGAAATAAATACTATTCCAGGAAGTCATGCTCTTTACCTGTGGAATAATTTAAATATTTCAAAGTATGAGTTGCTAAGTGACTTATTAGATGAAGCATTAAAAGATGACTTACATAAATGGAGCACTGAAGGATCAGACGGTTTAGCTTTGAAGAGTGCTAAAGACATACAGTCAAAGTTGGGTTAACTTGTGGTAGGAATTTATTGGGACTGTGATGGAACACTCATGGACACTGAACGTGCATACGCTTACGCATGGCAAGAAGTATTAAGTAAACGTAATTTAAATCTACCAATTGAAACATTTGATGATTATGTAGGTATTGACGATAAATTAGTTCATAAAAAATATGCTGAGGACGTGAGCCTCCCATCATTTAGTGAAACTATGGATGAAATCGCAGCTTTAATAATTAATAATTTTTCTGACCACACTATGTATCAAGACTCCTTAAGTTGTTTAAATTATTTTCATGATCTTGAGTGGAGCCAGGCATGTGTTTCTGCATCACCGCAGAAAGCGTTAGAGGACAAACTAAACAAAGCAAATATTTCAAAATACTTTAATTTTGTTGTTGGTGGTGATGTTGTACGTCCTAGGAATAAACCATTTCCTGATATTTATAATTTAGCTATTGAAAAATTAAATACTACGAAAAATATAATTGTTGAAGATAGCCCTCCAGGTATTGAATCTGGTAAAGCCTCGAACAATTTTGTTGTTGCAATTGACAGGGGAATTTTTAGCAAAAAAGAACTTTCAAATGCTGATGTCGTAGTTAAAGAACTCTCTCCAAGCCTTTTTATTGATATTAGTAAAACCCTTTAATTATTGCTTTTTATCTGAATAAACTACAAAACTGACTTAGGCGCAATTTGTGACTAAGTAATTGTTAATACCATTACTGGTATTAATCTTGAAGTACGTTGTTGGTATCTTTGATATCCACCACTATTTAGATAATCCATTTTTGCCCACCATTCATCTCTTTCTTCATTAAAAACTTCTCTCGAATTAACTTCAAATTTCTGCGTTCCAATGGATATTACTGACGTTTCATTTTTTTTTAAATTGTAATACCATCCCGGGTTTCTTTCACTTCCACCTCTTGATGCAATTAGACATATTTCATTACCTTCTTTTAAGTAAACAAGTACATTCTTTCTAATCAATTGTGTTTTAGCTCCAACAGTTTCTAAGATTAAACACGGTCTCCCATTAAGATTCTTTCCTACCCTTCCCTTTGTATAGATATATATATAATTATGAAAAAATAAAAATACAAAGATAAGTTTTCTTTTCATACAGTCAATTTAATTTTCTTTTTCCATGATGTATAACTTCGTGGATAAAAACTTATCGGATCAGCAAGTCTTACTGTTGGATACTCAGCTACTGGTTTAATAATCTTGGTTATTTCTTGGTACTTAGGTACACATGCAAACGTAACTGCATAGTTGTAATCACTTAATATTAACTTGGGATCTCCTAAAAAAACTAACAACTTCCTTTTAAGGGCCAATTCTTTTAGTGTGTCTAATAAGAAATTAATCCTTTTTGTAGATATTTGTATTTTATTAAGTAGTACATTATCGAATATAAAAATTACCGGAAGTTCTGGATTAGCTTTTAGTGCAGGATCGTCATCACCCATAGATTCACCTGTTAGCCATACTACTGATGGTTTTTCTTGTGAGTTAATTGTTTCTGTTGGGCCGAATTTATTTTTAATTTCATAATCTATTTTTTGTTCTATTGGTTCATATTTCGATTGATCGGGCCATGTCTGTATAGGACATTTATACTGAAGATTGCATTCTTGACATAGTTTAGGAGCTCTATTCTTAACTTGAGATTGGGCAAACCCATACAACTTTCCAGTTTGTCCGCCCATAACCCACTGCCAACCTAATCTGTTTGCAAATCTTGAGCCATCAACTAAATGCTTGAACATAAAATCTTCATATCTATTCCAATTATTTTCAGCTCTGAAACTGTGATGAGATGAATACCACATTCTTGTCTGATTAACCATGTATCCTGTTTCCACTAATTCATTTCTAATAGTCTGAATACAGTTCATTTCAGATGTGTTTACTGCTTTATTATTGTTTTCAAAGGAGTAGTTCCACATTTTTCGATTATTCTGGCCCAAAATTGCATAAAGATGTCTTGAAAATTCTTGCCAAAGCAACTCATCTCTAAATTTAGTTCGATCTTCATTTTGAGAATTTTCTACTGCTTTCCAGACTTCTGGAAGATTAAGTAAACCATGACGTATATAGGGAGAGAGGAATGAAGAACCTCTAGTGGTTGCGGGGTAAACATTGTTTCTTTTTTTAGAGTATCCCTTGATGTCTAGATTTGCTAGTCGTTCATCGGCATGTGACTGCCCACCACTAAACATTGATTCTGTATATTCGTCACAAGTAAGATTGTTAAAATATTTATCGATAATTAATTTATTGGAGTCGTGAATGTTAATTTCAGACATTAATAAAAGTTAATATCCGCCTTGTCCAATTTTCACATTGGAAATAGTTAGAACTCCTTCAATGTCAGTTACTTCAAAATTTATTCTCTGACCTTGTCTTAGTGTTCTGAAAATTGAGTCTTTGAGTGAACCTGGTTGCAGATAAACTTCCGATTTGTCTGTATCTAAAACTACGATTCCATTACCTGAATTAGGATCATATGATTTAACAACACCTTGAGCCATTTAAACTTTTGTTACTTTTCCAGCCTTTAAGCAAGATGTACAAACCTTAACTTTTTTTGTATTCGTGCTGTCAGCTACTTTCACTGTTTGAATATTTGCAGACCATTTTTTGCTAGATCTTTTGTGAGAAAAAGATACCTGTTTTCCGAACCAAGGTCCTTTTCCACATATTTCACATTTTTTTGCCATTGTTCCCTCTGAATTTACAATATAACTATAACTAATCTATTGACTATTAGGTACTTTGAATTAAAAAGTTTTTAGCTATTGTTTGAATGTGGTGAAAAGAGATATTAATTATTTATCTAATATAGATATATCCGAAATCAAAGGTTTCGGTGAGAAACGAATAAAATCGTTAAATAAATCAGGGATTAAAAGCATTGTAGATCTTATCAGATTCTATCCGAGGAAACACATAGATCGTTCAGATGTATTAACAATCGATGATGTTAGAAACTTATTTGAATTTAAAGAAATAACGGTTTTAGTAAAGATTACAAAAGTTTCTGTTTTCACAACGAGAAGTAGATTACGAATAGCAACTCTTTCAGTTTCAGATGAGACAGGAGATGCTAAAGCTAAATGGTTTGGTCCTCAATACATTGAAACTCGATTTAAAGAAGGTGACACAGTTGCTATTTCTGGTGTTCCTGATGTCAAGAAAACAGGATCTGTAGAATTTAAAAATGCAACTATAGAGAAATTTTTGGAATTTGATGAATTAAATGAGACAGGTGCTCTAATTCCTATTTATAAAAAAATAGAGGGACTTTCAAGTGCTCTTATTAGAAAGGGTATAAAGCATGCCTTAAAACGGACTCCTGAAATTGAAGATTATATTAATGATGAGCAACTAGCTGCTTATGAACTGTTAGACAGAACCACAAGTTTAAATGATATTCATTTTCCTGAGGGTTTATCAAATTATTACAAGGCTAAAAAAAGACTTGCTTTTGATGAGTTTATTTATTTGCAAACTATTTTTAAAAGAAAGAAAAAATCAAATAAACTCATTATTGGAAGTGAAAAAATCCAATCAAACAATGCGTTAATGAAGACTTTCACAGAAAATCTTGATTTTGAATTAACTAGTGCTCAAAAAAGAACAATTAATGAGATATTGAAAGATATGAATAAAAACTCTCCAATGAAAAGGCTACTGCAGGGGGATGTTGGTTCAGGAAAAACCATTGTTGCCGCGTGCGCTGTTTACTCAGCTAGTAATGCAGGTTTCAAGTCAGCTTTAATGGCACCTACAGAAGTTCTTGCTGAACAGCACTTTAATTCTCTCACTCCAATTTTAATTAAACATAATATCAAAACATACCTTTTAACCTCTTCAGTTAAAGATAGGACAGAGATAATAAATCAAATGTCCTCAGCAGAACCAGTATTTTTTATCGGAACTCATGCTCTGATTCAAGAAAATGTAATTTTTAATAATTTAGGACTTGCAATAATTGACGAACAACAGAGATTTGGAGTTGATCAAAGAAAGAAGCTTATTGAATCAAGCAATATAATTCCTCACCAGATTGTGATGACAGCAACCCCTATTCCTAGAACTACTGCACTAGCAGTATATGGAGATTTAGATATTTCTATCATTGATGAACTACCTCCGGGTAGGCAAGAAATTGAAAACATACTTCTATCGGGTCTTGCATCAGACAACAATCAAGTTGTAGATTTTTGTAAGCAACATTTACAAGACAATTCACAAATCTTCGTGGTTTGTCCCTATATAGATGAGAGTGAAAACAAAGACATAAAAGCTGCTGAAAAGGTATATGAGCAATATATCGATCTGTTTCCTGACAGTAATGTAAAAATCTTGCATGGTCGAATGAAATCCGAGGAGAAAGAATTAATAATGTCACAAATGAATAACGGCGAGATTGACATCCTTGTATCTACAGTAGTTATTGAAGTAGGGATAGATATCACTAATGCAACGCTTATGGTTATAGAAAGCGCAGAAAGATTTGGGTTGAACCAACTTCATCAGCTAAGAGGAAGAGTTGGGAGAGGAAGTAAAAAATCACAATGTATCTTTCATATTAGTAACAAGTTAACAATTGATACCATAACGGATGTAGGTAAACAAAGACTCAGTGCTATAGTTTCAACGAATGACGGTTTTAAACTTTCTGAAATGGACCTTCAGATAAGAGGAGAAGGAAAAGTAACCGGTACGGACCAATCTGGACTATCTGATTTAAAAATTGCAGATCTAAGATATGATTTTGAAATTTTGAACCTATCTAAGCTATTCTTTAACAAGGAAATAACACCAGAGCTCGAGGAAAGAATATATGTTGAAGCAACACTCCTGTTCCCCAATTTTATGAAAGTTGAAGATACCACTTGAAAATTATCTCAGGAACTCATAAGGGCCAAAATATTTTAACTATTAATGATTCTAAAACAAGACCGATGATGGGGGTAGCAAGAGAGGGCATTTTTAGCTCACTTCAATTTCAGATTGAGGGCTCCATGATTCTTGATTTGTATGCTGGGTCGGGAAGTATGGGTATAGAAGCTTTGAGTAGAGGAGCTAAGTATGTAACTTTTGTAGATTTCTCTGATAAATGTTCAGCTATAATTGAAAAAAATCTTACAAAATTTGGCAACAACTACAACATTCAAAATATGTCAGCTGATAAGTATATTTTAAATGCATACGATAAATACAGGATAATCTTTTATGACCCACCCTTTAATTTAGACGATCATAAGGTCTCAGAAGAGATTTCAAACCTAGAAAATTTAATTGAAGAAGAGGGGATTATTGTATGCCATAGACACATAAAGTCAGTTACTTCAATTACCTCTAAAAAGTTAAAAATATATAAAGAAAAACTCTATGGACAAAGTAGAATTTTACTTATAAAGAAATTATGAAAGTACTTATACCAGGCTCATTTGATCCTCCAACTAATGGACACATTGATGTTATTAAAAGATGTTCGAAAGTCTTTGAGGAGGTTTTAATTGGTGTCGTTGTCAATCCTTCGAAAAAATCACTATTCACTACTGAAATAAGAGAATTAATGCTCAATGAAATAATATCTGACACTCCAAATGTCTCAACGAAAACCTTTGAAGGTTTGCTTGTCGATTTCGCAAAAGTTAATGACGTACAAGCGATAGTTAAAGGACTCAGGGCAATGACGGATTTTGACTATGAATTTCAAATGGCTCAAATGAATTCGAATTTAGCTGATTTTGAAACAATTTTTATTCCAGCGTCACCGGAATATGGTTATGTTTCGAGCTCAATGGTTAAAGAAATAAATTCCTACGGTGGAGATGTCTCCAAACTTGTACCAGCCAATGTATTAAAAAGGATGAATGATGTCTGAGGCAGAAGATAATAATTTTAAGGAAATAATAAATGGAGAAGTTAGGGTTGAATACGTTGATCAACTTGAATTACTGAGAGAAAAACTTAGCTCGGGTAACTTTCTTAAAAGCCGTGCAAGTAACAAAGAGTTGATTGCAATGGTTGAAAATCTAATTGATATCTTACCGGTCGAAATGAGGACTGCAAGATGGCTTGTTAGAGAACAAGACACTTTCCTCAACGAAGCAAAAGAAGAATCTCAAAATATAATCAATAATGCAAAAAGAGAATCTGAATCATTAATTTCTAATTCCTACGTTCTTCAAGAGGCAGTTATTGAAGCCAATACATTAATTAAACAAGCTGAAAAAGAGGCACAATCCTACAGAATGAAAGTTGAAGATGAAATGGATGCTTTATTCACCCAACTTCAATCAAAAATTGAGCAAGTCAATTCTTATATTGCAAATGAAAAGACTTCATTGAGACAACCACGAGAAATTATTAATCCTGAATAGTTATATCACAATTAAATACTATTTTCAATTTAGATAAAGTACTCAATACAAATTCAGATTTAACCATTGAGGAAAAGGGATTTCTGAATATAAAATATTCTGGTACGGCTTCTTCAAATGATTCCAATGCTCTAATGACTGGATTCATAACTCGTGATGGAGATTATGTTTTGATAGAACTAAATATATATTTTACTGTCGATAGTGAATGTTCAAGATGTTTGAAAATATCAACTAATGATAAAGAAACATTAATAAAAGAGAAAATCTATTTAAAAAATGAGAATGACTACGACATTGACTTTAAAGAGGAAACCATAGATGTTCACCCAATAATTTCTGAGAAAATAATTGATAACATATCTCTTATTAACCTCTGTAAGACTGACTGTAATGGTTTATGTGTAATTTGTGGATTAGAGCAAAATACTACAGTTTGCAAACATGAAGAAAAAAACTTAAAAGAAAGTCCGTTTTCTTCTCTAAGTGAGCTAGATTTGTAGTTTGAAAGGAAATTAATGGCCGTACCTAAGAAAAAGATGTCTAAATCTAGAACTAGAAGAAGGAAAGCAACTCACAAAGTTAGCAAACCTCATTTTATGATAGATCCTGAAACTGGCGTTGCAAAGCAATCACATAGGGTCAATCCTGTTGATGGAACCTATAATGGACGTCAAGTTAAAGAACCTGAAAATAGCTAATATATAAATTATGAATACTATTGCTGTTGATGCAATGGGCGGTGATTCTGCTCCCGAAGAGATAGTGAAGGGTGCAATAAAAGCTAAAAATCTAGGTATAGATATAATTCTTTGTGGAGATAAAAATCTTATAGAACCTTTTTTACAAGATTCTCAAATTCCAGTAGTTCATTATCCAGAGGTAATATCTATGGACGATGATCCAGCTAGGGCAATCAGAACCAAAAAAAATTCTTCCATAGTTGGAGCCATGCAATTAGTTAAGGATAATAAAGCATCTGCTGTTTTTTCTGCTGGTTCAACTGGTGCAAGTTTAGTAGCAGCAATTTCTGTTTTAGGAAAAATTAAAGGTGTAATACGCCCAGCAATTGCATCTGTACTTCCATCAATCGATAGAGAGATTGTCTTGTTAGATTCTGGTGCTAGTTTAGAGGTAAAGCCAAAAGTTTTACTTCAATTCGCAGCAATGGGATCTAAATTTGCTGAAGTACTATTTAACATACCAGCACCAAGGGTGGGATTATTAAATAATGGTGAAGAGTCTTCAAAAGGGCGTGATTTAGAAAAGAATACTTATAAACTTTTGAAAAGTTCAAATCTAAATTTTATTGGGAATATTGAAGGTAGAGATTTTGCAACAGATTCAGCAGATGTATTTGTTACTGATGGTTTCACAGGAAATATTGTTTTAAAAACCATGGAGGGTACCGCTAGGCTTCAACAAAAGATGATCAAGAAATCATTTATTGAAAATCTATTTAAACCACTTTTACTACCAGTTAACAAAGCACTTAAGCCCGTCAAAGATAGACTTGATCCAGATAAAACTAACGGCGCTTATTTGCTAGGTGTTAATGGGGTTGTAACTATTGCACATGGGTCATCATCTGCAGAAGCTGTTATGAATTCCATCATTTTCTCAAACAAGACAGTAGAAAGTGGATTTATTTCTAAATTTACTGATACAATTTCTGAGTTATGAGTCAATCACCTTTGTCCGAATTTGAGAAAATTATCGGGTATACCTTTCAAAATATTAAATTCTTGAAGATTGCATTAACTCATAAGTCATATATTGATGAAAACCCAACATTTGAGTCGAATCAACGTTACGAATTTCTTGGTGATACAATTTTGGATTTTGATTTAACAATTTATTTATTTAACAAATATCCAAATCTGGATGAAGGTAATCTTACGAAAATCCGCTCTAGTGCTGTTAACCAAACTGCATTAGTAGAACTTGGCCAAGTAATTTCCATTGGCAAATTTTTATACTTAAGCAAAGCAGAGGACTCAACAGGGGGTAGATTCAAGAAGTCAATTATAGAAGATGCCGTAGAGGCATTGATCGCAGCTCTTTTCTTTGATGGGGGTTTAGATACTGTTAATAATTTTGTATCCAAATTTATTTATCCAAATATAAAAGAACTTTCAGAAGATCCAGGTTCTAAAGATTACAAAACTCGATTACAGGAGTATTACGCAAAAAAAGGACAAAAAGTTAATTACGAAGATAAATCTGCTGGTCCTGATCACAATAAAGAATTTATATCCGAAGTTATTTTAAACGACAAAGTCATTGGTATTGGAAAAGGAAAGTCAAAAAAAAGTGCACAACAGCATGCTGCAAAACAAGCTTTGAGTACTGTTAGCTAACCTAAAAAATAATTGTTATAATTTTCATCTATGGATGGTTTCACAGTCGTATTAACAAGAAATAACATTGATGAGTCTTTTCATGATATTGATATTGTTAACAATAATTCTTCAGAAAGTTTTGATTACTTTCCAAGATCAGCAATAAAGCCATTTCAACTTATACCGTTAGTTTTTGAAATGCTAAAAAGGGGATTAGATATAGATTTAAGAGAGATAGCACTTTTCTGCGCATCCCACTCAGGAGAAGCTCTACATACCACTAGGGTCAAAGAAACTGCAGAAAAATACTCTTTAAATTATGAAGACATATTTTGTGAAAAACAAATCCCATTTCATGATGAAACGTATAAGAAACTCCTTATTGAAGATGAACCAATTACAAAACTCCATAATAATTGTTCTGGAAAGCACGTAGGTATGCTTCTTTTGTGCAATCTTCTTGATTTGGATATATTAAATTATCAAGAGTTGGACCACCCACTTCAACAAAAGATCGATTCATTTTATAAAGACTTATTTTCCTTAGATAATATTATTTATGGAATTGATGGATGTGGTCTTCCCGCACCGTATATAAATACAAAAATATTTTTATCCGGTGTTAACAAACTCAATGATTCAGATATTTATAGAAAATCTTGGATGACTATTTTTAATTCATTTATTACTCACCCTGATCACACAGCTGGAACTAACCGAGTTGATACAATTCTTATGCAGAAGAGTTCACAAGATGTTCTTATTAAAGCAGGTGCTGAAGGATCTATGTTCTTTACAGATTTAAATACCAGCACAGTTTTAGTATGTAAAGACGGATCTAAGAGGGGAGTTGAAATTGCATCCATGTATTTTGGAAAAAAACTAGGATACATTGATGAAAACTACTACTCAAACTTTCTTAGATCATTCACTCATAACAATCAAAATACAAAAGTTGCCGATATAAAAATCATAGAAAAATAGGTTAAATACCAAAATTTTAGTGATTCTTTAGTATAATTATCACAACAACAGGGTAACAATGTATTTAAAATCGATAGTCGTGAATGGCTTTAAGTCATTCGCTGAAAAAGTTAATATTGATCTTTCCAATAAGGTTAATGTTGTCGTTGGTCCAAATGGTTCTGGTAAATCAAATGTAGTAGATGCAATTTCTTGGGTATTAGGAACTCAAAGTCCAGGAACTTTACGTACAAATAAAATGGAAGACGTTATATTTGCAGGAACTGAAAAACTTGCAGAAAAAGGATTTGCAGAAGTATACCTAAACTTTGTTGTTGATCCTGAAAAATTTAACGGATCAGAAGAAATCTCAATTGGTAGAAAACTCTTTAGAGATGGTGCTTCTGAATATTTTATGAATGGATTAAATTGCAGACTTCTTGATATACAAGAATTCTTAAGTGATTTAGGTATAGGTAAACAGCAGCATACGATTATTTCTCAAGGTCAAATTGCAGAAATATTAAATTCTAAACCTGAAGATCATAGAGTTACCATAGAGGAAGCTGCGGGAATATTACCGTTTAAATTAAAAAAAGACAAAGCTTTAAGACGAATCGAATCTGGTGATAAGGAAATTAAAAGAGCCAAAGATGTCCTTAGAGAAATTAATAAACAACTTAAGCCATTAAAGATTCAAGCAGAACAGGCACAGGCACATGAAACACTCAGTGGATCTTTGCTTGAAAACAAAACTAATATCAATATTCTTAAATATAAAATATTCAATGAGAAGGAAACTGGGATAAGCAATGAATTAAAAACAACAATTGAGCAATTAGAAGAAGTTAATAAATCTACGGATGAAGCTAAGTCTCTAAAAACAAACCTCACTTCAGAATTGGGTCAAGGAGTATCAGTAAGCTCACTTTTTAAAGATTACTCAAACAAACTGTCTA
Organism: uncultured Candidatus Actinomarina sp.; assembly: GCA_902510965.1. Taxonomy (GTDB): domain Bacteria; phylum Actinomycetota; class Acidimicrobiia; order Actinomarinales; family Actinomarinaceae; genus Actinomarina. The sequence continues at coordinate 20,733 of CABXDM010000006.1, read as the reverse complement.
CAAAATCTGAACAAGTAAAATCAGTTGCACAAATAGCTACTGAAAGATTAGATAATCTTGAGCGGGAATCCATTCGTGAAGAAAAACGCTTAATTGAATTACAAAATAAAGTTTTAACCAACACGTTAACTATTAACGATCTTTCAAATAAATTAATATCAAAGAAAGACAATTTAACTAATTTAAATCAAAACCTTGAATATCTTAATGTCCAACTTAATGAGAATAATAAAAACCAGTCCGCTTCGCTTGAGGTTAACGAAGCAATACTTGAAAAAGACTTAGATTATCTAAAAGGAATTATTTCCAAACTTGAACTTAACATTACTGATAGTGAAAATGAATTCCAAAAATGGGATAAAGATAAAATACTTAGTAGTGAGCTATTAGATAGCCACTCATCCTTAATCTCAAAAAAAATCATACTTAAAGGTTCATTCTCAAAAGTCCGTAAAAATATTACTTCCATTTTTGATAGAGAGTTAGAAGTAACAAAGAAAAATCTTGAAAAAATTAAATTAGAATACAAAAATAACGTTGATATTTTAAATTCTAAAGTTGAACAACAAAACAGTATCTCCAACAATTCCTCCTATAAAGATGAGTTGAAGATTCAGGAGGTAAGTTTACGTCAAAAATTAAAACAACTTGAAGATGAAATTACATCCATATCTAATCAGTTAGTCTCTGCAGCTGAGCAAATAAAATTCCTAACAAATGAAAACTCTGATTTACAGCTGACTATTGATGAAATACATTACGCACCTGATCATAATTATAAAACTGAGCTTGAAAATATTATCGATAAATCCACTACTCTTATCAGTATTCTTAATAAATCTGCAGAATCTATGTTGCTACAAGCTAATGTCTACGAACAAAAGCACGGTAATAAAAACATAAAAATTACTGAATTAGATAGCCAGATAGAAGATCTTAACAAAAACTATTTATCACTTAATGAACAAAAAGGAAATCTATCTATCAAAAAAGCAGAATACTCTTCAGAAAAAGCCCATTATTATTCAACACTTATAAACATGTATGGTGTTGAAACTGAAGTAATTGACTCTTTTATTCCATCACAGCATAGCCAAAATGAAATAGAAAATGAAATAAGGACAATAGAACAAAAATTAGAAAATATAGGTGTGGTTAATTACTTAGCAAAAACAGATTATGAACAATTAGATACCCGTCACCAAGAGATTACAAATTCCATAGAAGATTTAACTTCATCAAAAAAAGAATTACTCGTTCATATTAAAGAAATTGAGGATGAAATAGAGTTTAGAATAGATTCTTCATTCAACTCTATTTCAATACACTTTACAGAAATATTTGAACAGCTATTCCCAGGAGGGAAGGGCTCTCTTGAATTAACCAATAAAGAGAACTTGCTAGAAACTGGTATTGAAATAAATGTACAACCTAAAGGTAAAAAGGTTAAAAAATTAAGTCTTTTATCTGGCGGCGAGAGATCCTTAGCTGCTATTGCTTTTCTTTTTGCTATTTTTAAATCTTTTCCAAGTCCATTTTATATTCTTGATGAGGTTGAAGCAGCCTTAGATGATGCCAACTTACATAGAATGATTAATTTATTAAATTATGTAAAAGATGATGCACAGTTCATTATTGTTACCCATCAACAGCAGACAATGCATGCTGGTGATATTTTATATGGTGTAACAATGGAACCAGGTTCAGGTTCTCGTATATTTATTAAAACAAAATCAGAATTTGAAAGCCTAATTGCTAACGAGGTAAATAAAGATGAATGAAAGTGATACAAAACTAGCAAAACTTGCAGAAGAAATTGCTAAAACAGCTTATGCGCCTTACTCAAAATTCCGTGTAGGTGCAGCTTTGATTACAAGCAGTGGCAATATTTACACAGGTTGTAATATTGAAAATGCTTCATATCCAGCTACTGTATGTGCAGAAGATGTTGCTGTGTTTAAGGCAATTTCAGAAGGTGAAACAAAAATTGAAACTTTAGCTGTTGCCTGCATTGATGCTGAAGAGCAACCAATTTTCCCCTGCGGCGTTTCAAGACAGAGAATGTCTGAATTCGGAACTGAAGATGTTATTGTTGTCCATAAGGGTGAGCCTAAGAAATACAAATTTGAAGAAGTTCTTCCCTTCGATAATAAGATAAAATTTAAAGACTAAAGAGAGTCGATTAGTTTTGGAATGATACTTAATGTATCTCCGACAACTCCCAAATCTGCAATCTGAAATATAGGAGCTTCTTCATCTTTATTAATAGCAATAATAAATTTTGAGTCTTTCATGCCGACTTGATGTTGAGTTGCACCAGATATACCGCAAGCAATGTACACATCAGGTTTTACGGTTTTACCTGTTTGCCCAACTTGTTGTGAATAAGGCATCCAACCTGCGTCAACTATGGCCCTAGTACCACCTATGGCGGCGTTTAATTTATTAGCTAATTCTTCTATAAATTTTAGATTTTCGACATCGACCATACCCCTACCTGCCGATATTACAATTTTTGAATCTTCTAGTTGTGGTCCTGTTTTCTCCTCGATAAAAATATCTTGAACTGCTACTGAAAGATTATTTTTTTCAATTGAAACTGTCTCATAGTTATCATTTAACTCAATTACCGAAGCTTCAAATGATTTAGGCCTGATGAGCAAAACTTTAACTTCAGAGGTAACATTCGTTAGGTAATCACTCTCACCACCATCTATTGAATTGGTTGTGGATAATTTATCACCATCAATTTTAAAATTAACTACATTAGAAACTGGACTAGCGTTTAAATCCACAGAGACAAATCCAGCTATATCTCGCCCTACATATGTAGAGGAAGCTAAAACAAGATCAATTGACTCAGATGTAATTATCTTACTTATTTCGTCAGCAACAGAAGCAAGTGATAATTCATTCTGATTAAGCTTCATATATGTATTCTTAAAAGTATCAGAACCAATTTTAGGATTTTCATCAGAGCCAACAGTAACTAGTTTAAAATCTAGACCTTCTTGTGTTACTTTAGATATCAATTCAAGTGTTCCAGAAGAAATTGTTCCATTGCTAGCTTCACCTATTATTAATGATTTCATATTGCTTTGATTTCCTTCAATTTTTCAATAATTAGGTTGAAAGCTTCACCCTCATCAACATGTTTCTCTCCACTTTTATCATTTGATATAGACTTGATTTCAATAAACTCTTGATTCTGTTTAGCTGTGAAGTTAATTGATGATATGTTAACTTGCTCTACAACCTTAGATTTTGCCGCCATTATGTCTTTGAAGTTTGGGTATCTTGGTTCAACGCCACTTGCTGTTACGGAAATCACACATTGAGAAGGCATTACAACTTTTTCGGAACCAGTAATAGTTTGTCTGGTGAGGAGTATCTCATCATTGATTTCAATCCCTTTTACATAAGAAATGCAAGGTAAATCTAAATATCTAGAGACCTGTTGAGGAACCACACCAGAATATCCATCAGAAGATTCAGTTCCAAAAATTACGATATCAGCTTGAGCTAATTTTGCAATTTCACTGAGTACATTAGAAGTCATTAGAGAATTTGAATTTTTAAGTGATTCATCTTCTATTACTAATGCCTTGTCAGCTCCCATTTGCAATGCTTGTTGAATACCTTTTTGAGTACCGAGTTTACCCATGCTTATGACGGTAACTTCAGCATCAAACTTTTCTTTTAACTGAAGAGCAACCTCAATACCGTATCTGTCTGTATCATCTAAAACTTGTTCATCAGGTCTAACAATTGTTCCGTTTTCATACGTTACAGCTATTGCGGGATCTGGTATTTGTTTGGCGCATACTGCAATTTTCATATTTGTATATTCTAATAAATCTTTTTTAATTAGATAAATATATTTACTTTATTTATTAACAATATAATCATAAAATGAATTTCCATCATCGAAGATATCTGGGATATCAAAGTAATTGCATATTGTTGATGCAATATCTGCAAATGATGACCTATCTCCGATATCCTTATTCTCGATATTATTTTGGTATGCCACAAGAGGCACAAATTCTCTTGAATGATCAGTTTTACCATCTGTAGGATCTGTACCGTGGTCACCGGTTATTATTAACAAATCATCATCCTTTAATTCTTTAAGGATATTACTTAATCCCGAGTCAATCACTTTTAAGCCTTCATAGTAGCCTTTAGGATCTTCTCGGTGACCATACACCATATCTAGATCAACAAGGTTTATGAAATAAAAGTCGTACTCTGATTTCTTTATTAGATCTACCAGTCTTGTTAGTCCGTCAAAATCACCTTCGGTATGAATTGTTTGATGAAGATGTTCCTCACCAAATAGGTCACTAATTTTTCCGACACCAAAATTTTTAAATCCATTATTACTAAGGTGACTTAATATAGTTTCCCCTGGAGGGGTTATACCAAAGTCTTTTCTATCATAAGTTCTAACAAAGTTGTTATCGCTGCCTTTAAATGGTCTAGCAATAACTCTTCCGATATTAAATTTATTACAGACTTCTCTAGCTATCTCTGAAACTTTGTATAAATCATTAATACTTAATACATCCTCATGGGCTGCTATTTGAAATACTGAATCACCAGATGTATAAAGAATCAATGCTCCTGTATCTAAGTGTTCTTTACCAAGTTCATTAATTATTTCAGTACCCGACGCATGACAGTTTCCAATAAAGGAATGTCCCGACTTAGCCTCAACTTCAGTTATCAAACTTTCCGGAAAACCATTTGGGAAAACTTCAAAGGCTTTGTTTGTAACAAGACCAGCAATCTCCCAGTGTCCAGTTGTTGAATCATTACCTAATGACTTTTCAGCAAGTCTCCCAACAACACCTGTGTATTCTTTTGATGGTAATCCATCAATTGATGTCATTTTTCCAAAACCTAGTTTATTGAATACAGGTAAGTTCAGCGGACCGACAGTTTTTGATACATTCCCAAATGTATTGGCATTTTCATCACCATATTCCTTAGAATCTGGAGCAGCTCCAACTCCAAGAGAATCAATAACTAATAGAATACACTTTTTTGGCATATTTTCTAAACTGTTCCAAACAGTCGATCTCCCATGTCACCAAGCCCAGGCACAATGTAATAGTTTTCATTAAGTTTTTCATCAACTGATGCTGTTAATAATGTAATATCTGGATGTTTACTTGAAATAAATTTTATTCCTTCGGGTGATGAGATAACAGTTAACGCATATATTTTTCTAGGACTATATTTCTTAACTGTGTCTATAGCGAAAGATAAGGAACCTCCCGTTGCAAGCATTGGTTCAAGAATGAATACATCTTTGTCGTTAATTTCAGGAAGATTTTCATAGTAATTTTCGGGTTCTGCAGTTTCTTCATTTCTCTGAACACCAATATATCCAAAAGTCATGTTGGGTATTAAATCTTTTGGACCATCAATTAATCCTAGTCCTGCTCGTAAAACTGATACAGCAACAGTGTTAGATGCCAATTCTTTACCATTAGTTTCAATTAGAGGTGTTTCAATTTTTACATCATCAAGATGTAGTTGTTTTGTAGCTTCAATTATTAGCAAATAAGACAACTTTGAAGCTGCCAGTCTGAATGTTTCGAAAGTTGTTTTTTTGTCTCTCAGGACAGTTAGGTAATGTTTTGATAGTGGATGTGATAATTCTATAATTTCCATTAAAGACAGGGTAGTTAAATTTTAAAATGATTTCTACCTTTATTATTTTAAAGATATATTATTAAATCTGACTGTTTAAGATGCAGTTAAAGTAATATAGAATTTCGTAATTAATAAGGATTAACAATGGCAGTAAAAATTAGACTTGCGCAAAGAGGTAAGAAAAAAACTCGCACTTATAGAGTTGTTGTTGCTGACGCACGATCACCACGAGATGGTAAGTTTATAGAAGATCTTGGTTTTTACAATCCACATGACAATCCTTCAACAGTAGATATTGATGTTGAAAAAGCAGTTTCTTGGTTAGATAAAGGTGCACAACCGTCCGATAGGGTACAAAAATTACTAGAGATATCTGGAGCATGGGCGCAATGGCGATCTACAAAAGGTGAGGTAGTCTCCATTCCAAAAGCACCAGAACCAAAGGTTAAAAGTAGTTCAAAAGCAAATATTAAAAAGAACGAAGCAGCAGCGGAAGCAGAAGTAGAAGAAGTATCAGATACCTCAGAGGGAAGTGAAGAAGAATAATGTCTGAATCAGGAAATATAGTAAAAAACGTAGTCGAGTATATTGTTACTCAAATTGTAGAGAATGAAGACGAAGTTAAGGTAGAGGTTGCCTCATCAACTGATGATAAGGTAGCTATTGAAGTTAGAACTTCATCAAACGATATGGGTAGAGTCATAGGTAAAAGAGGCCGTGTAGCGAGAGCTATTAGGACAGTCGCACAAGCAGCAGCCGATGAAGAAGGTCTCGATTCATCTGTTGAATTTATTGACTAATAATCTTTTTACCCTAGGAATTCTCGGAAAACCACATGCACTTCATGGTTATGTATATTTAAACCATGATATCTATTTCAGACAGTTTGATTTAACTGGCTTACAAGTTTTCATCAATGGCAATGAATATGAAATTGAGGATTTTAAAAAACATCTTAAAGATCGTTATTTAATTAAGTTTAAAGGCCTTAATTCAATTTCTGATATTGAGGTTTTTAGAAATAAAAATATATATATAAATTCTGACCAAGTCACTTCATATGTCTCAGAAAATCTTCCATGGCCTGGCTTTTTTGTTGAATCAAAATTAAATGACCAATACTTTGTTAAAGACTTCTTTTATGCTGATAAATTGATCTACCTTACTCTTAAAGACATAGAGGAAATAGTGGTTCCGTACAATACAAACTTCTTTAGTTATGAGAATGAAGAATTACAGTTAATTAATTTTGATTTAGCTTAGTAGCCATTTCATTAGTTCGTTGGTTATGTCATCATCCAGTAGATTTTCAGGATGCCATTGTATTCCTATCGCTTCCCATTCTGATGTAGACTCAATTCCCTCTATTAAATTATCTTCCGACATAGCATTTACTTTTAGATCCTGACCAAGGTCATTAATGACTTGGTGGTGGATACTGTTAACACCTACATTGTTATCAGTAGTAACTTCACTTAAAAGCGTTTGTTCTAAAATATTGATATTGTGTATGTGTTGTGAAGTTGCCTCGTTTATTTGTAAGTGTTCAATTTCTGTGTCAAAATTATCAGCTATGTGTTGATGTAAAGTTCCTCCTTTGTAAACATTAAGCAATTGGTGACCTCTACATATTGCAAGTGTTTTAATAGAGTTTGTTTCTGCTATTTTTAATAAATTTAATTCAGTTTTATCTCTTTCATCAGAAATTCTTGTGGTCTTGGTGTCAACTTTTGCCCCATATATAGAAGGATTGATATCTCCTCCTCCTGTCAGTATTAATCGATCAAAATTTGAACTACTAAATTCTATTGATAAGTTCTGAGGGGGGACAATTACAACTTCAGCCCCAAATTTATTGCATAAATTAACAAAGGAGATGTTTAATACAGAACATGGAATAGTTCCAGGTGATAGAGTGGAATCTTCTATTCCTGAAGAAATAGCTATTAATTTACTCATTTATCATAAATATTGTCTGAACTTCGACACTTACATTTAAAGGTAAGCTTGCAACGCCAACAGCTGATCTTGTTGCTTTTTCCGAAAAGAACTCAGCTAACTTATCAGTAAAACCATTTAGAACATTTGCATGCTCAGTAAAAGATGGCTCTGAGTTAATAAATCCCACAACATTAATTGGAGACAATATTTTGAGGTCATATTCAGATTGTAAAGTAGCTAATGTTAACTGTGCGCATAATTCGGCGGCAGTGTAAGCATCATCTACGCTTACTTCGCTAGGGACTTTACCAGTAAATTTTGTTTCATTATTAATTGGGATGTGACCGGAAGTGTAGATTAAATTGCCAGCACGTTTAAGAGTAATATAGTTTCCAACTGCTTTAGGTGCCTCTGGAAAATTCATATTAACTATTGCTAACCAGTTTGTTAACTAAATCAACAATACGGTTTGAGTATCCCCACTCATTGTCGTACCAGCAAACAACTTTTATATGATTTCCGTTTAATAGCTGTGTGGATGAGGCATCGTAAATACTTGAATGAGGATTTTGTAAAATATCAGTAGAAACTAAGGGGATAGAGGAGTATTCAAGGATACCTTTCAATTCATTATCCGCAGCTTTTTTAACAGCTTCATTCACCTCTTGTACGGTTACTTCTTTATTAAGCTCTACTACCAAATCAACAACGCTGCCATCTGGAACAGGTACCCTCATTGCCATACCATCAAGTTTTCCATTTAACTCTGGCAACACCATGCCAACAGCTTTTGCAGCTCCAGTAGAGGTAGGAATTATATTTTGTGTAGCACTTCTTCCTCTTCTGAAATCTTTATGAGTAGTTTCAGCGAGCGCTTGGTCATTGGTGTAGGCATGAATAGTAGTCATTAACCCTGACTTGATCCCAAAATTATCATTTAAGACTTTGGCAATAGGTGCTAAGCAGTTTGTGGTACATGATGCATTAGATATTAATTTTGAGTTCTCATTAAGATCTCCATCGTTTACACCTAATACAACTGTTGCATCTATTTCATCTTTAGGTGGAACAGTTAAAACCACCTTTTTGGCTCCTGCCTCAATATGTTTTTCAAGAGATTTTCTGTCTGCAAAGATACCCGTTGATTCTATAACAATATCTATATCTAGTTCTTCCCAGGGTAATTCTGCAGGATCTGCAACGGAGACTAATTTTATTACTCTGTCATCAATTTTTAATATATCCTCATTAAGAGTTACATCGTGATTCAATACTCCCATTACTGAGTCATGTTTTAATAAATAGGATAGATTTTCATAATTTCCTAGGTCATTTATTGCAACAACATTTAAATCTGAGTCACTTTCAATAATTATTCTAAGAATCGATCTACCAATTCTGCCAAAACCGTTAATTGCAATGTTACTCATTGACCCTACTTTCTGAAAGTTTGGTTATTGTGTCAATAATTCTTGCACTATATCCCCATCCATTATCAAACCAGATAAGGATTTTAATTTTATTATTATTTATATCCATAGTTGCTAAGCCATCAATAATTCCAGAATGTGAATTACCAACAACATCTGAGGAAACAATTGGATCAAAAGTTATATCAAGAACTTTATTGTATGGAAGGTGCTTAATAGCCTCTTTAATCGTCTGATTGATATCTTCAGATGTAGCTTCTGTTTTAATATCAATTGTAAGGTCGACAGTACTTCCATCTGGTACAGGTACCGTCATAGAGGACGATGCAACTTTATCTTTCATAAAAGGTAAAACAGTTTCAATAACTTCTGAAGATTTAGTGATAGCGGGAATGATATTCTCCCCGGCGGCTCTATTTAATCTGAAACCTTCACCGGCAACGTCAGCCAATCTATTTGAATTTGAATAACCATGAACAGTAGTGAGAAATGCTCTCTCCACACCATATTTTTCATTAATAATTTTAAGCAGGGGAGCTACAGCATTAGCTGTATTTGATCCAAGAGATATGATGTCATTATTAAAATCAACTTTGGCATCATTAGCACCAGGAACATAAATTTGTATATCATTCCCGGATTTAGGTGTTGATGCAATTAATACTCTTTTACAACCTTTTGCAATATGTTCATTTACCTCCTCTAGATCTTGCTTTCTTCCAGTGGATACTATTAATATGTCAGTCTCAAGATCCTGCCAGGATGCTTCTGAAGCATCTTTCCAGTCATTAAAAACTATATTTTTACCATTTATTTTAAAACCAGTATCTGTTGTTTCTATCTCCGCATCGAGTTTTCCATATATTGTGTCGTACTTAAGTAAATAAAGAAGGTTTTCTTTATCGGCTATATCAGAAATAGAGATAATATTTATTAAATCATTATCGAGAGTTTGTCTTAATAGGTCTCTTCCTATTCTTCCAAATCCCAAAATTGAAATGTTCATAAATACCTCGTACAGTTAAGTCTTAATCATAAAGGATTGATTGGATAAATTATGACCATTTTATTAAATATTTGTTAACTCTAGAGTATTTATTATGATGTTATACGAACAAATAGATACCCTTCTCTTTGGAGAGAAGCCAACCTCTGAACTGTCATCCGAGGCTTTTGATGTTAAATTATCAAGTTTTGGAAAAAATATTACATACAGTCCTAAGGTTTTTATACCGCTGACTACTTTATGTCAAGATTCATGTGCCTATTGTACATTTGTTAAAACCCCAAAAGATGGAGGTACTTTTCTTAACTATGAAGAAGTAGATGCAATTGCATCTGTTGGTGAATCTGCAGGGTGTTACGAAGCATTGTTTACTCTTGGAGATAAACCAGAGGTAAAATGGGATTTTGCACTTGAACAGTTAAAAAGTTTTGGTTTTTCTTCAACTCATGAGTATCTAACTGACAATATGAAAAAAATTCATCAGAAATATAAAATATTTCCCCATGCAAATCCAGGATTAATGACTGAAGATGAAATTATTAACTACAAACAATATTCTCCATCTGGAGGTCTTATGCTAGAAAGTTTTTCCCCTAAATTACTGGAAAAAGGTCGGGCACACTATGGTGCTAAGACAAAAAATATAATCTATCGAATTGAAACTTTAAATAATGCTGAAAAAGTTAAATACCCAATGACAACAGGTCTTCTAATTGGTATAACTGAGAGTAAAGATGAATTAATAAATGATATTGTAAAACTTATTCAATTATGTAAAAAAAATACTGCAATACAGGAAATTATTTTACAAAACTTTAGAGCTAAAAAAAATACGCTTATGAGAAATAATGCCGAGATAATAAATGATCTCTTCTTAAGGATTATCGCAACTACAAGATTATTATTACCTCCTCAGATTTCATTACAAGTCCCACCTAATCTTTTACCCGACGTTGAAATGTATTTAACTAGTGGCATTAATGACTTAGGAGGTATATCACCTAAAACTATTGATTGGGTTAATCCTGATCATTTGTGGCCAGATCTAAATAATTTAGAAAAAATAACAAGTTCAAGTGGACAATCTCTAAAAAAAAGGCTTCCTGTTTATCCAAGTTTCATAAATAATGAATGGTTAAGCCCACCAGTTTTTGAAAAAGTCAGTAATGTTATTGATAACAATGGTTATCCGAAACAATGATAGAAAATAAAAATATATCCTATTTAAGAATCCGTCCTTGCGATAGTGATAATGAGATATATTTGAACTCAAGAGCTAAAGAAGGTACTTCTGCTTTTACTTTAAAACCAGAACTAGATATAGATTATAAAAATCTATTAATAAATGGCTTTCAAACTATTTCTTCAGATATTGCTTCTAACTCTTCAGCATGGTTCATTGATGATAAACTGATTAACACAAAGATAAACCAAAATTCAAAAAGATTGATTTATCGATACAGGGGAATTAAAGAAAATGCTTTAGAAATAATTTCAAGATACAAACCAGCGATAGTACTCATAGAGAGTCTGGAAGATATCGAATTTTTCATGTTTCTTAATGGAACGACAAATTTTATTATCTCTAAGTATGTTAATTCTATAGATGATGCAATAGAGGCTGTAAAAAGGGGAGTCGATGACTTATTTCTTCGTGATTGGAGTAAAGATCAAATTCTAGAACTACAAAGTAAATTATCAATTCCTTTGTACGAGAGGACAATACTTTCACCCCTGTTAGAAGTTAATGAAGCTAGGAACTTATTAGAGAAAACTGAATTTACAAACTTCCTTCAAACAAGAAATGTTCGTGGCTACAAAAGAGAGACTACTTCATGGTATCCAGGCAGTGGAGAGTCTATACCTAATCTTTTCAATTTCACTTCAGAAACATTATCTGATTATAAAGCTTCAAATTTCGATAATATTTTAAAAAATTTTCAACAAACAGAACATCTTAATGAAAAAGATCTCCTTGATTTATTTAAAACATCTGGAAAATACATCAATCAAATTGCTGAACTTGCGAATGAATTAACAAAGAATGTTCACGGTAACAAAGTTACATTCGTTAAAAATCGAAACATTAATTACACAAATCAGTGTTATTACAAGTGTGGTTTCTGCGGCTTTTCAAAAGGTCCCCAAAGTTTAGACCTCAAAGAAAAACCATATACATTAACACCTGATGAAGTCCTTAATAGAACAATAGAAGCACATAAAAATGGTGCTTCAGAAGTTTGCTTGCAAGGGGGGATTCATCCAAGTTATACAGGTGATTTCTATATTGATTTAGTTAAAAAAATAAAGAGTGAATTACCTGATATGCACATACATGGCTTTACACCACTTGAAATATGGCAAGGTGCAAATACTGTAAATAAATCAATAGAGGACTATTTGCAAGATCTTAAAGAAGCAGGGTTAGGAACTCTACCCGGCACCGCTGCTGAAATACTGGATGACAGAATAAGAAAGTACTTGTGCGATGATAAAATTACTTCCTCTCAATGGGGTTATGTCATGGAAGTTGCTCACTCATTAGGTATTAAATCTACAGCAACAATTATGTTCGGCCACATAGATGATCTAGATTCTTGGGTAAATCACTTTCAATTAATTAAAAATATTCAAATAAAAACGAATGGATTCACAGAAATTGTCCCCCTTCCTTTTGTTCACATGGGTTCACCAATATTTTTACAAGGTAAAAGTATGCCAGGTCCAGCCTGGGATGAAATAGTGCTGATGCATTCATTAGCGAGAATATACTTTTACAACACAATAGATAACATACAAGCAAGCTGGGTAAAACTTGGTCATGATGGTGCAAAAGTTCTTCTTGAGTCAGGGGTTAATGATCTTGGAGGAACCTTAATCAATGAAAACATCAGTAGGGCATCAGGAGCAAATCACGGTCAAGAAACTACTGACATGGAATTTATCAGTCTGATTAATGATGCAGGAAAAATTCCGTATTTAAGAAATACGCTTTATACATCTTTTAAGAATCTTGAAAGTGTAAGTTCTGAAAATGTTATCAAAATATAATATAGTTACTTTATTTCCAAAACTCATAGACGAGTGGTCAGAAACTGGAATAATCTCTAAAGCACATCAAAGTGACCTTTTTGAATTATCTACTACAAATCTAAGAGATTACGGTCTAGGTGATTACCACCAGGTAGATGATGCACCATATGGTGGAGGACCGGGTATGGTACTTATGCCGGAACCACTTGATAATGCAATATCAGCTAATAAATTAGATATAAATATATTCTTAACTCCATCAGGGGACCAATTGAATGAAAATCTTATTACCGAATTGCATACATTTCAATCAGCAAACATTATTTGCGGTAGATATGAAGGATTTGATCAAAGGATTATTGATATGCATGCTGATTATCAAATATCAATTGGTCAAACTGTTGTATCAGGTGGGGAAGTCCCTGCACTGTTCTTACTTGAAGCCTTGATAAGGAAAATACCTGGTGCACTTGGTAACGCTGAATCTTTACTTACTGAATCATTTACAGATGGAAAACTTGACCATCCCGTTTATACAAGACCAGAAGTTTATAAGGATAAAGAGGTTCCATCCGTACTACTATCGGGAAATCACAAGAAAATTGAAGAATGGAAAAAGAATAATTTAACGGACATATAAAGCTAAATAACTTATATAATCTTCTACTGGAGAAGTTATGAATTTAATTGAAGAAATAGAACAATCAAAGTTAAAAGAAGAATTACCTTCTTATAAAGCTGGTGATTCTGTAAAAGTTAATGTAAAAGTTTCCGAAGGTAATCGTGAAAGAATCCAAACCTTTGAAGGCGTAATAATTGCAACTAATGGTGTTGCCCTTAATAAAACTATGACAGTTCGCAAACTTTCATTCGGTGTTGGCGTGGAGAGGATATTTCCCGTACATGCTCCAATAGTTGACTCTATAGAGGTCATTAGGAAAGGTAAAGTTCGTAGGTCTAAACTTTATTATCTAAGAGATCGAGTAGGAAAAGCTGCAAAAATCAAAGAAGATCGTTCTTAACTTATTAATATTAAATTATTATAAGAATTTTTACTAAGCTATTAACTATCCTTCTAGCAATATTGCTAGCTTCAATAATCAGAATATTCTTGGTCCAATTATATATAATTCCATCTGAATCGATGACTCCCACACTTAATGTATTCGATAGGGTACTAGTTCTTAAAGATGATGTCTCCAACATCAATTATCGTATTGGAGATATTGTTGTTTTCTACCACCCAGATACCTATGTTGACGTATCTCCAGCTTCCAAATTAGTTGGTTCATTAAAAATATGGAATTATTTTGATACTCCGTCGCAAACGGTCTATATCAAAAGAATAATTGGATTACCTGGCGATGTAATAAAAAGCGATACTCTTGGAAATATTTACAGAAATAATGAGTTATTAACATTTAAAGGGATAATAAATGAAACATATACCAATCAAGAAAAATATAATGTACCAAATGATTCATACTTTTTATTAGGTGACAACAGAAGTAATAGCCAAGACTCTAGAGTCTTTGGTTATGTACCCGTCGAAAATCTAATTGGTAAAGCTTTCTATGTGGTCTACCCATATGAAAATATCCAAAAATTAGATAATGATTGAACTAAATATTTGGAAGGAAAATCCTGAACAATTTATTATTGGAGCTGATGAGGTAGGTAGAGGTTGTTTTGCAGGACCAATTGTTGGGTGTGCTGTCAAAATAAGTTCAAAAGATAAAAAGTACCTGTCAGAAGTAAAAGATTCAAAGAAACTCAGCTCAAAAAAAAGAAATAGTATATTCAACGACATTCATAAAGCTGATATTGTTTATGCACTTTCAATTTGTGACAATACACAAATCGATAAATACGGCATTCAAAAAGCAAATCAGGTTGTTCTTTCAGATTCAATAAATAAGTTAAAAAAAGGACCTGAAAAAATATATGTAGATCATTTCAAAATAAATATATCGAATGCAATATCTTTAACTAGAGGAGAAGATAAAAGTCTTGCTATAGCCCTAGCAAGCATTATTGCCAAAGTTAGTAGGGATAATTACATGATAAAGATCTCAAATTCATATCCTGAGTATGACTTTGCAAGTAATAAAGGCTATGGAACCTTGAAACATAGAAATGCTATTGCTAAGTATGGACTTACAGAACTACATAGGGTATCTTTTAATTTAAAGCCCATATAATTGCGACAGCAGCCAGAATTATACAAAAAACAATATTGAAATAATCAGTTTTGTTGGCTTTATAAGGTCTATTTGGATCAAATCCCATACCTACATTCTAAGTTAATTTATATTAAACTTGAAATATGGTTTTAGAATCTAAAAATAAAGGTAACGTACTAACTCTAAGTTTTAATGATGAGAAAACAAAAAACTCTATATCAGCAAATGATTGGATTGAGTTTCGAAAACAAGTAAAAGAATTTGATGAAAGTGATTTAAAGTATTTGGTTTTATCCCAGTCAAATGGAAACTTTTCTTCAGGTGCTCAACTAGGTGAGAACCTCAATGCACTCATGGATGATGTTACCGATGCAGCACAAGCTTTATGGGACTGTAGAAAACCTGTAATTTCTTTAGTTGATGGAATTTGTGCAGGAGCAGGTGCAAACATGATTCTTTTATCAGATTTTATAATTGCTACACCAACTGCTCGATTTATAGAAGTATTTGCTAGGAGAGGGCTCGTAGTTGATTTTGCTGGTTCTTGGACTCTGCCCAGAACAATTGGCGTACAAAAAGCTAAAGAGTTAATGATGACTAGCGAAGAAATCACTGGTGAGGAAATGAATAGGCTTAATATGCTCTATAAAATGGTTGATCCAAGCGATCTACAAAATGAAGCATCCTCTTTAATCGCAACATTAGATAAGTTAAGTTTTATCTCCATATGCATGAATAAAGAACAAATTAAAAATGGTCTAAACAAAACTTTCTCGGAATCTTTAGAGCTTGAGGGTATAAATCAAAAGAATAGATTTATTCATTCTGATGCTGCTGAGGGGATGATGGCCTTTATGGACAAGAGACAACCTGATTATAAAAATACATTAGATGCATAAAATTTTTGCATAAATATTCATCTTTATGTATATTTATGCAATAATTACAACTTAAATATAAACGGAGGTTTAGAAAATTGAAAAATAAGAAAACACTTATTTTAATATTTGCTCTTGCATTAGTAGCAACCGCTTGTTCTGGTACAGCTACTCCATGTGATGAAGTAGATATTACTACTGGTGACAACGGTTTACCAGATCTTGGTGGATGTGAATTTACATTCGCTGTCGAGAACGCATACTTACCATTTAATTACATTGACGCTGAAACAGGCGAAGCTTTGGGTTGGGATTATGATGTTTTTAATCACATGGGAGAGTTAATGAACTTTACACCTGTATATGTTCCTACAGCGTGGGATGGAATGATTCAAGCAACAGCTGATGGTCAGTTCATGATTGCTGGTGATGGAATAACAATTACAAGTGAAAGAGATGAAATCGTTGATTTTTCTAATGGTTACATTAACTTAGCTCAAAAAGTACTTGTTGCTGCTGATAATTCAATGGTTATGAGTATTGATGATCTTAAATCAGGAGACTACACAGTTGCTGTACAAAAAGGTACAACTAACTATGAGTTTGCTGTTGCAGAATTAGGTGAAGACAAAGTAAAAGCCTTTGATACATTCGATTTCGCAATCGCTGCTGTAATTTCAGGTGATGCCGATGCTTCAATTATTGATGAAACTGCTGGTCTTGGATACATGGGTGCAAACAAAGATAAAGTAAAACTAGTTGGTGGAGATTTGACTTCAGAACAACTAGGATTTGCATTTCCTAATGGAAGCCCTCTTGTAGATGTAGTTAATCAAGGATTAGCTGCTATGTCAGATAGTGGAAAACTAGGGGAGATCAATGCTAAATTCTTCTCACCTGACTTTGCTGTTACTTATGATGATATTGCAGAATGTGACGAGAACATTCCTGCAGAGTATCTACCTGAGGACTGTGAAGTATAACTTTTAAATTTATAAAAATTTAAATTTGTAATAGGCACGGAAATCCGTGCCTATTGCTTTAATATGGTAAACAATGAAACTTAAAAACATCTTTAAACCCGAAAACTGGTGGATGATAATTTTATCCGTAATCATTACATGGATGTTTTATATAATTGTTGTAGATCCCGAATACAACAAAGCCTTTTTCTTCATTCTCCCTGGTTTAAAACTTACTTTTCTTTCCACAATCGCATCCTTCATCATTGCACTTTTCCTAGGTCTCATATCTGGAATCGGTAGAATTTCTAATAATAAAATTGCTAGTACTTTATCTAGAACATACATTGAATTTATTCGTGGCGTCCCAGTCCTAATATTGATTTTTACTATTGCTTTTGTACTTGTAGCTAATGCAGCAGAATTTCTAAATATCAATAATGGAAATGTACCTATGTTAATGCGCGCAATAATCGCCCTTTCAGTTTTCTATGGTGCATATATAGCAGAAGTATTTCGTGCGGGTATTGAATCTGTTTCTCAAGGCCAGAGAGAGGGTGGCGCATCACTTGGATTAAATGATAGACAAGTCATGAGATTCATAGTTCTTCCGCAGGCTTTTAGAAATATGCTTCCGGCTTTGGGTAATGACTTTATTTCCATGATGAAAGATTCATCTTTACTCTCTGTTTTAGCAGTAGAAGATTTAACATATAGAGGTCGTCTCTATTCAGGCAGTACTTTTAGGTTTGCTGAGACATATCTTGTCTTAACAGTTTTATATTTATGTATTACTTTGATACTTTCAGCGATTCAAAGACAAATAGAGAAAAGACTTGAAACTAAATAATACATCCACTCAGATCGCTTTTCTCAAGGAATATTTAGATGTTATTAAAAATCTTAAAAATTACTCAGATCACACTGTCGTTGCTTACAAAACTGACATTTCTCAGTATTTCAAATACATCAATAATAATAATTCCATTAATCCAGAAAAATTTGTACAAAGCTTAGCAAAAATGGATTATTCTAAAACGACCTTAAATCGAAAAATCGCCTCCATTACAGCTTTTCTCAATTGGTGTAATAAAACTAAGGGAGTTGATATTCCTGATATATCTAATATCAAAGCACTAAAAACTGAAAAAAAGCTTCCTAATGTTATGACTAGTGGCTACATAAATACTTTACTCAATGGGATACCAACTACAACATCAAAAGAAATAAGAGATAGGGCTATTATTGAAATTCTTTACTCCTCCGGATTACGAGTTTCAGAACTTACTAATTTAAAAATTAATGATGTTAAGAGTAATCAATCTATAAGAGTCTTAGGAAAAGGAAATAAAACAAGAATATTGCCAATGACTACTCAAGCCCATAAATATTATCAATTGTGGTTAGAGTCCAGAGTTAATATAAGTTCCAAGGATTCCGGTGAATTTGTTTTTCTCGGAGTTCAAGGTAGAAAGATTAGTGATAGGGAAGTTAGAAGAATTGTCAAACTGCGGCTAGGTACTTTTCCTCATAGCATCAGACATACATTTGCTACACATCTACTAGATGGTGGAGCTGATTTAAGGGTTGTTCAGGAACTATTGGGCCATACTGATCCCAGCACAACACAGATTTATACTCATGTATCAAAAAAACAACTAAAAGAAAAATACAAAAGAACTCACCCAAGGGGTTGATTAAAACCTATTCCTAGGTATTATTTAAAAAGAAATAGACACCACGTTTTTAAAGCTTCCTTGGTGAACGTAAGTTTGGAAGCCGCGAAAGTAATAAATGTGGGATGAAATAACCAAAGGAGAATAATGAGTACAAACATGAAAGAACTCTTAGAAGCAGGAGTTCATTTTGGTCATCAGACCCAACGATGGAACCCAAAAATGGATAATTATATCTATGGGGATAAGAGCGGTATACACATCTTAGATTTAAGAATAACTTATGATGCTATCGCAAAAGCTGAGGATTTTGTTCAAAAAATTGTAGCAAACGGGGGAAAAGTATTGTTTGTAGGTACTAAACCACAAGCTCAAAATGTAATCCAAGTACAAGCTGAATCTGCTGGAATGCCTTTTGTAAATCATAGATGGTTGGGCGGTATGTTAACAAACTTTAAAACTATTATTAAAAGAGTCATTTATCTGAAAGAGTTAATTTCGTTAGAAGATTCTGGAGAGATAAATGCGTATCCAAAACCAGAGAGGCTAAGAATTAGACGAGAAGTTACAAAATTAACTCGTTCTATTGGTGGAATTGTAAATTTAAGTAAAATTCCTGATGCAATATTTATTGTGGACTTAATGAATGAATCTACTGCACTCACAGAAGCAAACAAATTAGGTATACCTGTTATAGGTTTGGCTGACTCAAATGTTGACCCTACCGGAGTTGATATTGTTATACCTGGTAATGATGATGCTATAAGATCTATTGAAGTAGTTACATCTGCAATAGCCGAAGCCTGTGCAAAAGGTGCAGGGCTAGAAGCTGTTAAAGCAGAAAAGGATGGCGAATAATGAGTATTTCAGCAACTGATGTAAAAAAACTTAGGGATATGACGGGTGCTGGAATGATGGATGCAAAAAAAGCATTAACTGAAACTAATTCAGATTTTGAAGCAGCTGTGAAATATTTAAGAGAGAAAGGTTTAGCTGACTCTAAAAAACGTGAAGATAAAGAGGCTAACCAGGGAACTATTGGCGACTACATTCATTACCAACAAGATAGAGCTGTGTCTGGTGTTCTAGTGGAACTAGCTTGTGAAACTGATTTTGTTGCTAAATCTGAAGAATTTAAAGAGTCTGCAAAACAAATTGCAATGCATATTGCTGCGATGAAACCTAATTATCTAAATATTGAGGATATTCCAGAAGCTAAAATAACTGAAGAAAAAGATATTATTGTTAAACAATCAGAAAATGAAGGTAAACCAGCTGAAGTAATTGAAAAGATTGTTGAAGGTCGAATTATTTCGTTCTATAAAGATACGGTTTTGAATGAACAAATATTTTGCAATCCTGAGATATATGATGGAAAAGTTGGCACTATGATAGAAGAAATGTCTGGAAAACTTGGAGAAAAAATCTTTATAAAGCAATTTTCTAGGGTGGAAGTAGGTTCCTAAATGTCAAAGAGAGTCCTTTTAAAACTCTCTGGTGAGTCATTCGCTGATTCTGACACAAACTTTGGTATTTCGCCAAAAATATTAACAGACATCGCTAATCAGATTTCTAAAGCAAACGAAGAGGGAATCCAAATTGCTGTTGTTGTTGGTGGTGGAAACTTTTTTAGAGGTGTTCAGGAATCTGCAAAAGGTATGGCTCAAGCTAACGCAGACTATATGGGTATGTTAGCTACCGTTATTAATGCTGTAGCTTTAAAAGATGCACTAGATAAAAATGGTACACAAACACGAGTTCAATCTGCAATAACAATGACAGCCGTAGCTGAACCTTATATCAGGTTAAAAGCAATTAGGCACCTTGAAAAAGGAAGAATTGTTATTTTCGCTGCTGGTACAGGAAATCCTTATTTCACTACAGATACTGCAGCTTCACTTCGTGCTGCAGAAATAGATGCAGACATTGTTCTAAAGTCAACGAGGGTTGAAGGAGTTTA
>CABXDM010000005.1 GCA_902510965.1 uncultured Candidatus Actinomarina sp. | reverse complement strand
GTGTTTTATAAATTTACCTAATAATGGTCAGTTTGGCAAGAAAATCATTAATCTATTTTTCGCGAACATTTTAGACATTTAATTCATTCAACAGGCTCTCTAACTTGTCTGCCTCTATGTTTTCTACGAATACAGAGTAGGTCCCATCACTAAACGTAAATTTTACATAGTCTTCATGCAGAACTGCTTCCTGTAGGTCTTGTATGTCTTTAACAACTGTAAAAAGTTTTTCAGAAGTTCTCATTGCTATTTTGTATTCTGATAGTTCAAGAACTGGCTGAAAAATACTTTGTACAGCAGTAAAGAGTTGGAAACCTCCTATGAGTAAAATCAGATAGTATAAAACTTCCTCACGGATGTTTGAACCAAATTCGTTCAATGAAATATAGTTTTTTAAAAAATTCCTAAGAGGGCCATTAAAAATATTGTCAATAGATACATATGAAAGAGAAAAGCCAGTAAAAAGTATTGGCAGCATCTTCTGCGGTGATCTATAAAGTTTTCTGTTCATTATTTTATTTCTTTTCCTATCAGAATAACTCAATTTGGCTATTGTTTTTGTAATGGAAATTGTACTTATAAGACATGGGCAACCAGAGTGGTTAAAAAATAATCAATATAATCTTGATCCTGGTTTAACTGAAAAAGGAACTAGGCAAGCATTTCTATCTTCTAGTATTTTTACTAAGGGAGAAGTTGATAAAACATGGGTATCTCCACTTTTACGTGCCTAACAAACTCTTGCACCGTTCAAAGAAGCGGGTGTATCTGAAGACATTATTGTTCACGACTGGCTACAGGAAATGCGAGATAGTGAAGAAGTAGACCTCATCGGTAAGTCAAATAAAGAAATTGAAGAATTTTTCATTAAGCGTAATAGTAAGTCTTTTGAGGAATGGTTGGTCAACAATCATGGTGAATATATGAAGACTTTTAGTGAAAATATCATTACAAATCTTGGTGAAAATCTTTCAGAGCTTGGAATAGTCAGTATTGATAACAAATATGACAGACTTTTTAACCTTGAAGATAATGAGACAGAAAAACTCATGATTATCTCTCATGCGGGAACAATGTCTGTACTTATTTCTTATTTTTTAAACATGCCTCTGTATCCATGGACGTGGAGACAGTTTCTACCAAGACATGCAGGTCATACAATTTTGAAATCTACAAAAATTTCATCTGGTCATTTCTTCAGATTAAAAGAATTCAATAATGTATCTTTTATGGATGGCGACGAACTTAAAACTTACTAGTTTAATTATTAATAATTTCCTTAGTAACAGGACTAACACCTAAGCCACCGATCATATAACCAAAAAGTAATGGCACGGTAACAAGTCCTCCTAGACCATAGAATCTCCAAACCATGTCTTGCTCAAAGTAAATACTTGCAGCAAATAAGTAAAGAACAAAAAGGAGACCATAGGAGCCTGCAACTAGAGAAGTAGCTATTTGCATTTTTTGTTTACTTTCTATGTTGTAATACCAATCAGTGATACGAGAACCTAAATAACCAAATAATACTCCCCAAAATAGTTTTGCAGCCATAAGTTCTAGATCACCAAGAACAGAGTGAAAAGATAGGTACAAAAATGACATGGTGTACATTATGAATATTTGATTTTTAGTAGGTTTAAATCTAATGATGAAGACAAATATCATACTTGCTAATAACGCCTGGAAAAATAATGAACCTGCTGCAAGTTCTTCAATTCCGTACCAAAAAAATTCTCCGACATTCAAGTAAGGGTGTAGAAACTGTGTAATAAATGTAATCAAACTAAAAGCAGCACCAACTGTAATTACGGCAGGAGTATCTAGGCTTTCTTTATTGGGTCTAGAAGCAAATACGTAGGCCAACATCAAAAAAGCACCGAGAAAAAGCATTAGGTGGGATGGAGACACTAGTGGCTCAACTCCCTGTTCTATTCCAAGAAAGGTATGCCAGAGCAAATCGAGTCCACCACCAATTCCAAAAATAACTGCACCCAAAACACCAATGTCTATTCTGTAATCTTTTATTGAATTTTTAATATACATCGTAGAAAGTACAGAAAATGCATATCCGGAATATAACACAGCATGCCATGGTGTAAAAAAAGATTCTAAATCTTCATTGAGGTAACTATGAGCGCTTGCATCAATCCATGTTCCTATAAGAAACCAGCTCATAGAAAAAATCATTAAGTTTCTATGTTTTGAGTTTTTTATTGGTACGGGTGTTAATTTATCAAACATTTTTATATTTTCTATATTATTAGATGGTAATACAAATAACTAGGATGAAAAACTTTAAAAGAACTTTGACCTTACGAAACTCAATCTTTTTAGGGCTGAGTTCAATGATTGGTGCAGGTTTATTTCTAAATATTGCACCTGCAGCAACTATTTCCTCTTATTCTTTATTGTTTGGGTTGTTAATTGCTAGTATTTTAGCATTTTCGAATGCTAGCTCTTCAGCTCAGCTCGCAAGACTCTATCCCGAAACAGGTGGTACCTATGTATATGCCAGAAAAGTTTTAGGAAATTCTAGCTCACTTGTTGCTGGTACAACTTTTATCGTTGGAAAAATTATTAGCTCTATTGCTATAGCTTTAACCTTTGGACACTATTTATATCCCTCATCACATAAGATTGCCGGTATAGCCTTAGTTTTTACTATTGGTACTGTTAGCTATTTTGGTGCATCGAAGACTGCCTCTGTTGCAAAATGGTTTGTCTATTCTGTATTGGGTATTCTTCTGTTCTACATTTTTTCTGTAGTTTCTTCAGATAATTTTAATTTTGTTATTCCTATCACAAAAGGATTAACAATAGAGTCACTACTTTTGAGTAGTAGTATTTGGTTTTTTGCATTTACTGGCTATTCTCGCTTGGCAACATTTGGGGAAGAAGTCGAGAATCCAGAAACAATTATTCCAAAAGCAATTCTTACGGGTCTCGGAATAACTGTATCGATATACTTCTTAACTACTTATGCCACATTGGGAATTATTAATCCGGACATAATTCAAAACTCTTTAACTCCACTTAAAGTTGCTTTTGATATATCAAGATTTTCTAATTTTTCATTTCTAATTTCTATAGCCTCAACAATTGCAACAGCTTCAGTGCTGCTGGCACTCATACCGGGGATAAGCAGAGTGGTTGTTGCTATGTCTAGGGATAACTATCTACCGAAGTCTCTTGGTAGTATCCACAGTAAATTTAACTCAGCTTACATTGCAGATATTCTTGTCTCTATTGTTGTGGTGGTCGGAATATTATACTTTGATGTAGTTGAGGCAGTAAAACTAAGCTCTTTCTTTGTTCTATTGTATTACTCCATTACAAACTATTCTGTTATCAAAATTAAAGAATCAAGAAGACTTTACCCTGTAATAACTGCATATTTAGGACTTTTTGGATGCTTATTGCTTGCATCTTCACTTTTTATAAATTTGATTGAATAACTTCACAATAAATAAAGTTTGTGATTTTTTTTTCACAAATAAATTATTCTTGTGAAATTAGTGTTATTTAGAGTTGGTCAGCTTGATGATAGCTCTACCCTCATCAGGTCCTCGCATCATCATCTTTGCCATAAGACCATATTTCTTAGTTATTGCTTTTATACCGTTCTGCTTCTCTACTTGATCTTCAACAATTGTTGCTTGGAGGTCTAAGTCCTCTGAAAGTTTTTGTAAACCTGACTGATTAGTTTCGTGAATCGTTGCTTTCCCATTATTCCTAATTCGCTTAACTTTTCCGGAGACTTTACCTGTTGTCACATATAAAGCATCCTCGATCCCAACAACCCAAACAGCTGTCGATACTGGAGTGTTGTCTCGCCTGTAGGTAATTAGGTTAATGTACTGCACAGTTGAAAAATCAGTTAATTTCATAGGACAACCATAGGTTAAAAATTATTTAATAGTAGCTCAGGTAGTTGTGTGAGCCTTCTTGCCAAGTAACCCTCAGACACAAATAAGTAAATAAGAAGCACTGTAATGATAATTACTCTCACTAACATTCTGTTATTCATAAATGGCCCCTTATTTGTTTCTAAGTCCAAATAAGGGTCTTAAAAATTTAATATTTTTAATGGCATGGTAAATCGTCAAACTTAAAAAAACTATCAAGAATAGAACAAGAGGGAGTTTAATAATTGGATGAATATTTACATCTGCAAAGTAAGACATTAATGCCATCTGGACAGGTAGGTGTACGATGTAGACCGGATAAACAGCTGTCTTGTAATAAGTGAGCTGAGGTGAATTCTTATTTAAATAGGTCGCACCCAATCCAAGCATTGCGAATATAAAATTAAATGACTCAAATGCAATTAAGCGATTATCAAGGGCTAGACCACCTTCAAAACTATTTATTAATCTATAGAAGTACAAACCAAATCCTATAAACAGATGTATTTTCCAATTTCTTTTATTTGAATTCCAGAAAGTATCACCCTGAGAGACAAGGACAATACCAGTAAAAAACCATACGAATCCTAAGACAAAACCATGACTGGTGTTTGCGTATGAAGCATAGTCTATATTGTTGAACAAATGTCCCTCTATGATTACCGGGATAGAAAACACAAATACCCCAGCAGGTTTGTTTAAAAGTTTTGAAATAATATTTACTTTCAAATCTTTATTTGAAATTAGATTCAGTATTGGAATAAGTGACAAGCAGTAAAAAAGAATATTTTTTAAAAACCATAGATGAACTCCATCAAAAATTGTAATCACACCTAACCACAGATATTCATTCGACCACCCCTCATAATAAGTTGCAGCTATTGCGATAGAGGCAGCTCCAAAAGTAAGTGATCCAAAAATATAAGGAAGCCCCAAAATTTTTAATCTTTCTTTTAAGATTTGAAATTTACCTCTTTTTTGAAAAGATAATCGGAGGGCAATTCCTGCTATCAAAAAAACAAGCGGGATTCTCCAGGTGTTCAGCAAGCTGAGAATGATCCATAAACTATCTGTGACTCGTTTGTTTTGAACAAATATGATATATGGAGCAATAGAAGTAAAAGATATTCCAAGATGATAAAAAATAAGTAGGAACATTGCAATAGACCGCAATGCATCAATATCATATCTTCTTTGGCTAGGCATATAAGCGTATTCTATTGAGTTTTATATTTTACTAATCGACATACTTGTCGGCTCCGGCAGTATGAATTGATACATAATCTTCATCTCCAACAACACAAATGTCATGTGGTTTTTGTGGAATATAAAAGAGATCTCTTCAGGAAATCTTTTTTATCAAATTCTCTGACTTCATCGGAGTTTTGGATCTCTTAATTATGGGGTCATCCATGCCTATAAAGGGGAGTCTCCTTCATTAAAATCTCTAAATAGATTAGCTGCAAACACGGGACCCATATATGCTAATGTATCTCCATCAAATAAATTGGACTCTGATTCGCTATCCAAAGCTGATTGTAATTTTTCAACTGCTGTATCCATGGCTTCTTTGCTATCCCAGAAATTCCAACTTATTGCGCTATTGCCATCAAAGATTGCCCCTGTTATTTGAAGTCCATCTGAATCTTCATAAATAGGTTCGACTTTTTCTTTTAAAAAGTTTAAGACGGCGTTAGTGTCTTTAGCAACACCTACAACTAGTCTCAGATAACTTGGTTTCTGCTCACCCACAGTAATACCTTTATAAACATTTCCATATACTGCTTCCCCCTCATAAATTATAGGTGGTGCGGCCATGAAAGAAGCTGCCTCGGCTAAGGTCGCTTGAATCTTTTCTGCAGCTGCTTCGCTTGATTCTTTATTTTCCCATGCAGACATATTTATTGCAGAAACTTCTCCTGTAATGGCAGCCGACATTGAAAGCAAGCCAGGTGTTCCGTCAAACTCAGTCATCACTTTGTCTCTGACAAAAGAGATTGCTTCATCTTTTTTGTCATCTTGTAAGGATGGAATAGTTATTCTAAAGTACACATTTACCCCTTCTGTTTATTCTGAATAGTTTCCTATTGCATCCCCTATACCAATCATAAGTAGAGGGTATAAAATAACTCCACCAAGAACAAAGAGAGGTGCGAAAACTGCTGCTGGTATTAAACCAAATAAAGTTAATACTTGCACTGGAACTATGATTCCGGCAAAGACCTTCCCGACAGTTTGGGTTCTACTGCTTAATAAGTTGTTATGATCTCTAGTCACTAACAAGTATGCATACATACCATATAGGAAAAATATAGTATTAGTGATCGATCCTCCAATTGCACCAACTTGACTTGCAGTTAAAACATTTTCAAATACACTATTGTAAGTAAAAACTGCCCCTAAGGAAAAAATCATTTGAACACAAACAGCGACAAACAATACGTTATGCATATGCGCTAAGTCAAATGTCTTTTTTACATCAAATACAACATATATTCCCATAAGAACACCTGATGTACAGAATGCTATTACAAAGTTGAGAATTGCTGTAATTGTTCCAAAAGTTGGATCAAAACCTACTGCTTCTGGCCCTTGTAGAAGTGCGATAATTGCAAAGTTAACTAGTACCCCCACTGCAACTACCCTTGTTAGCATTTTAATATTTTTTATTTCATCCATGAAAGTGTCCATAAATTTTCCTATCTCTATTTTTTATTTGTTAAGGGTAGTTTACAAAAAATTTGTATTGCATGTAGAGAAATATGTTAAATAATCATTAATAGATTTATTAGATATTTTAAAAATTTAGTTAATTATTGACTTTACTAATGGCTTGACTTTTTCACCAATAAGTGAGTAGGTGTCCAGTAAGTCTTTATGAGTAAGTCCGGCATTATCAATCTGAAAAGTAAAGCGTGATATTCCACCCAATGCTTTGCTGTGTCGAACTAGTTTTTCTGCTACTTCCTCTGGACTGCCAATAACGTATGCTCCTAGGTCACCTATTTGCTGCTCAAATCTCTCCATAGTTACGGGTGGCCAACCACGCTCTTTTCCAATTTGATTAAACCATACTTGATAACCTGGATAGTATTTTTCAATCGCTTCTTCTTTTGAGTTAGCTACAAACCCTAGGGAATGTAACCCAACTTTTAAAGATGACTTATCGTGACCGGCTTTTTCTGCCGCTTCGTAATAAAGGTCGACTAACGGTCTAAATCTATGTGTCTCTCCTCCAATAACCGCAACCATGAGAGGTAATCCTAATTCACCAGCTCTTACAAAAGATGCAGGTGTTCCTCCGACTCCAACCCATACAGGTAATTTTTCCTGCAAGGGTCTAGGGTATATTTTTTGATTCTCTAATGACGGCCGGAAATTACCTGACCATGTAACTTGTTCTTCATCTCTAATTTTTAATAATAAATTTAGCTTTTCAACATAGAGATTGTCATAGTCTGCAAAATCTAGACCAAAAAGTGGAAATGCTTCTGTGAAAGAACCTCTACCAGCTACGATTTCAGCTCTTCCATTCGAGATTAGATCAAGCGTGGCATAGTTTTGAAATAGTCGGACTGGATCCATTGCACTAATAACAGCTACTGCACTTGTAAGTCTTATATTTTCAGTTTTAGCTGCTGCTGCTGAGAGAATATTGTGTGCTGCAGAATCTAAAAACTCTTCTCTGTGGTGTTCTCCAATACCAAATACATCGAGACCCACTTTATCAGCATGAACTATTCTTTCAATTAATTCGTTCATTGCTTGTGCGTTATCACTAATACCTCCACCCTCATTGGTTTGAGTCTTTTTGGCAAATGAATCTATTCCGATTTCCATAAACATTCTCCAGTTTTTAAAAGGTAACTAGTTAAGAAAAATCTTTTAAAGTCTTTATTAAACTTTTGATAAGATTTTCAATATCTTCAATTTGAACACTTTCATTCGGAGCATGGGCGTTACCCATTTCTTCATCTCCAGCTCCAACAAGCACCAACTCTGCATTAGGAAACTTTTCTACAAAGTCATTAGCGAAAGGTATTGATCCACCTACACCCATATATGCTGAATCGTTACTCCAAACCTCTTCAAAGTTTTTAACTAATATTTTAGTAAATTCTTTATTGGGATCTGCAACAATACCTGAGCCCATTGCTTCGGGTATAAAACTAACTTTTGCACCCCATGGAATATTTTTCATAATATGTGCTTCAAGCATTTTCATTGCATGTTCAGGATTTTCAGTAGGTGGTAATCTCAAACTTACCTTTGCTTTGGCATTTGGAATAAGTAAATTAACAGCTTCTTGGGTTGAGGGTGCATCAATAGCTAAGATGCTTAAAGCTGGCTCAAGCCACAATCTCTTAGAAATACTCTCTAGTTCAAATAAATTAATATCCTCTGAGCCAAAGATTTCTTTTATGTCATTTTCTTCAAGTTCTAATACTTCCATATCACTGGGGGTTAGTCCCTCAATTTGGAGCTCGCCTTTTTCATTATGAAATGAGGCGATTATTTTACTAAGTACCATAAATGCATCAGGAACTACACCTCCACCAAGACCAGAATGAACTGCTCTCATGGGCTGTTCGACAACAATCATTCCATCTACGAGTCCTCTTAGAGAAGTTGTCACCGTGGGTGTTCCAATTTTAATGTTCCCAGAATCTGCAATTACTATTACATCTGCCTCTAAATCATCTTGAAACTCATTTAAAAACTCAGCCATACATGGGGACCCAATCTCTTCTTCTCCTTCAATAAAAATTTTGATATTAACTGGAAGATCATCCATAAGTGCCTTTGCTACCTCATAATGAACAACGACTCCAGCTTTGTTGTCACCTGAACCTCTTCCAAATAATCTTCCATCTATAACTTTGGGAGTGAACGGTTCGTTTTTCCATTTATCTATATCTCCAACAGGCTGCACATCGTGATGAGCATAAAGTAAAATTGTTTTTTTAGTTGGGTCTATGTCTGTTTGAGCCAGGACTGCTGGGCGACTATTTCCCGAGGTGGCAATTTTTGTTTCTAGACCCAAGCTGGAGAAAAGCTCATTTACATACTCTGCCGACTTTAAAACATCCTCTTTATGATTAGCATCAGAACTAATCGATTGGATGCTTACAAGTTTACTTAATGTTTTAATAATATTTTCAGTACTCATGAGTCTATTTTACTTATCCTTATGATTAGTAGTAAATAATCATTGAATTACAGGAATTCTTCAAGCTATACATATATTATGAACTACATGAGTATAAAAAAGTTCAAAATCAGTTTTATTATGCTCTCCATGATAGTTTCAATGTGTGGCGGTAGTGATGACACTACTACTACAACAATAGTAGAAGAAACCACTACTACTAGTACGACAACAACATTTGCTCCAAGTAAAGTTGAAGTTTTTAATGAGGCTGATCTGGTCGTTCCTCAGATTCTACTTAAGCCTCTTATTGGAGCAACGGGAATCCTTACTAGCACTTCAACGGATTGGGAAGTTCTTACAGAAATTGTAAGTCTTGATATGGGTGTAAAGGTTCGAACGGCTGATAATGGAACAGCTCAAATGACATTCGAGGATGGTTCTTCATTGTTGATGGGGGGAAATTCAGTAGTTAATATAAGAAGTTTTGATTATGACGAAGAGGCCGGTGCGAGAGTTCTAACTGTAGATGTTATTTCTGGAAGTATTGCCTATGACATAGTCAGTGAAGGTCTTAATGCCTCATTAGCAAAAATTGTAACCCCTACAGCAGAACTCTCTGTTCATGGAACAGAAGGAGTTTTTGCATATGATGTATCCACTTTTTCTGCAACTAGCACTGTGTTAGAAGGTGGTGAAGAGAGTGATGATGCTGTTTTTAGTGAGCTATTGCCTGATGTTGATGGAAACCCTGTACTTGTTGCCGTCTCACAAACAGCTGGTACAGAACTTGGAAGTGGTACCACTGGGGGGTCTGGATGGATGGAAGAGGACTCATCTTCAGTAGCATTAATAGTCGATGAATTTGTTTCAAACATGGAAGGTGATTGTAGCTATACATGTAAAGCAGAAACTCAAGAAAATTTAGCAGATGGTACTAAAGATTTAACAGCAGATAATGCGGCAAATGCCGTATTTACTGAAGGTGATACGGACAGAATGGAATTAGCTCAAACACTACTTACAGCAGCTGGAGCTCCAGAAGATATTACTGAATCAGTCCAAATATTGACTGAAGCTGTTGCAGAAATTGCTGTTACTGAAGAAGTGGTCCAAGAGTTTATAAATGAAAATTGGCAGGAAGCTCCTACTGATGGTGTCGCACAAGAGCTTCCTCCTATGTCAGAATTTATTAATACTTTTTCAGATGCTGCTTCAGCTCATGAAAATGACTCTCTTCAAAATTTAGGTTTTGATCATAATGAAAATGGCGGATTTAGAGCACAACATGGAATGATGCAGTTTATATCTGCTGACACCAATGCTGTGAATGAACTGGCTGAAACAGGGGACGTTGCCTCAGCTATGGCCTTAGCTGCAGCAAATATGTTTGTTAATGCTGGTCAAGATGAATTTGCTGAAGGAACATTTTGTGCCGATAACCCAAATGATACTGTGTGTGCTGCTGGTTCTCCTCCTCCAGAATTTTTAGCTCAGGCTTTTGCAGGAAACCATTTTGTTGAAGACATGGTTCAGGGAATGGGTTTTGAATATACGTTTACAGAAAATAATATACAGCCAGAATACTGTACAGAACAAACATGGCTACCTGAATGCGCAAGTGGTCCAGAATTTGTAGGTGATGCTTTTGATGCAGGAGGGGCATATTGTGAAGCTAATCCTGACGGTTGTCTAGAAGGTGGAACCGATGCAGGAAAAATGATTTTTGGTGGGGGTCCTAAAGACGACTCTTTCTGTGCAGATAGCCCAGATTCTCCTGAATGTATGGGTGGAAATAGCCAAGCTGTATATGCATTTTTTCATGTTTATGATGAAAATGTTTTAGGTGATAATTGGGAACCCGTAGATTGCAGTCAGTACCCAGACGATGCAATGTGTAGTGGTCAAGGAGATTTTTTCCATCAACATGTTGGAGATGCAACAGGTCTTGCATTAGATAGAGATGATATGTTTGATATTTATGGAGGTCCTCAGGAGTTAACAGGTCCACCTCCAGAATTCTGTCAAGAAAATCCTGAAACTACAGAGTGTGGAGATAATTACAGACCTGCAGATCTTTTCCAAGGAGGTGAATATGTAGCTCCAGGATATTGCGATGAAGCTTCAGAAGCACCTGAATGTGATTCAAGCTTTGGACAAACTGGTGGTTTACAAGGTCCACTAACTGGTGCTTTATTAGCTCAATATGCTGCACCAAATCCAAATGCTCAGGTTGGTGAAAAGCCTAACTTTTGTGAACAAGATCCTAATCATCCAGAATGTTTTAGAGACTATTACGGAGAAGGCAATTTGGACAAAGGGGAGTTCTTGGGAAACATGTTCAGCAATGATTCATATGTTGATTTAGCTCAACAGGGAGTTTTCTATAACGCAATTGAGGGTGCTGATGAATTAGCTTCTCAGAGATATGGTAATCACAATGACTATTTAGTAATTGATTGTGATGATGCTGTAAATGTGAACCAACCAGAATGTCAACAAAATTCTAATCCAACCGAAGCAGGATTGTTTGCAGGTGGAGATGAGGGTATTGTTGAATTTGAAGCCTTTAATCCACAAGACGTAGATACACTTTGTGTAGATAATCCTCAAGATCCACTATGTTTTACGCAACAAAATGTACCTGGTGATGCTTTTGGAACTCCTCCTGAAGAAGGTACTGTTCCTGGGACGCCTCCTAGCCCTGGAGGATTCTGGGGAGATACTGATAAAGCTCAAGAATTTCAAAACCAAACAGATAATTTCGTAGCATTTGCCGGAGAGTATTGCGATGAAAACCCTACTGATCCTACTTGTTCACAAGTACCTCCTCCTGGTGGAGAAGTACCTCCTGTAGGTGGAGAAGTGCCTCCTGGTGGAGAAGATAATGTGCCTCCTGGTGGAGAAGATAATGTGCCTCCTGGTGGAGAAGTACCTCCTGTAGGTGGAGAAGATAATGTGCCTCCTGGTGGAGAAGTACCTCCTGTTGGTGGAGACCAGGGTGGTGGAGAAGTACCTCCTGTTGGTGGAGAAGCACCTGCACCTGATCCTGATCCTGCACCTGCACCTGCACCTGCACCTGCACCTGCACCTAGTGGTGGAGAAGTACCTCCTGTTGGTGGAGAAGCACCTGCACCTTAAAGATTATTCATAAGAAATAGCTTCTAAAATATTTTGTCTAGAAGCTCTTATCGCTGGAAGTATTGCTGCGACTACTCCTGCTATTATTGAGATTCCAATCCACATAAATGTCTGTGAGATTGAAACTGCAAAGACTGTAAATCCATCATCAGCTAATGTTTGAATTAGACTCCAAGCAAAAAATATTCCAAGACCAGTTCCTAGTGCAGCTCCAAATATGGAAATTATTGAAGATTCAATAAATATCATCCGTCTTATTTGTTTTCTATAAGTCCCAATAGCCCTCATTAATCCAATCTCTCTAGTTCTTTCATAAACAGAAAGTGAAAGTGTATTGGTTATCCCAAATAAAGCTACAAATATTGAAATTGATAAAAAGCCATAAATTACATTAAGTAATAACTGAATCTGATTATTTGCTTCCTCTACAAGGCCCTCTTCATCTCTAATTTCAACGCCAGGATATTCAGCAACAAGTGAATTTATTTTCTCTTCCAAGGCATCTGATTTTTCATTTACATTGAAGTAAAGTTCCGTATCTAATGATTCCTCGCTAAAGAATGAGCTATTTTCTAATAGAACAAAAAATTCAGCCGGAGGCTGAGTTGTCCAGTCAAAAATGTAGGAAACAGTAAAAGTAAGTTGCCCTTCTTCTGGGATAGTTAAGAGAACTTCATCACCTATCTGGAGTTCTTCTCTTTCTGCTGTTTGTTTTAAAATCCCAAGTGCATTTTGCCTGAGAAAATCTTTACGACTACCCGCAATATCATCTGTTTTAACTAGATCGAAGACAGTTTCATCTACAGCTCCAAGTATTAAAGGTCGGTCGTTATAACCCACAACTGTAGCTCTTGTCCTAGATAGCTTTGTTACCTCATCAAGTTCAATTAACTCGTCAGCAAGTCCTGTTGGAATTCCAGGTGATGCAAAAACATTTGCGGCTCCGACTTGGTAGTCAGCAAGAATAACTTCTCCTATAAGTGATTCTGCTTGAGCTTTAAATGAAGTAGTTATTACATTTGCTAGAGATATCAAAGTAAGGCCAATCATTAAAGCTGAAGCTGTAGAAGCTGTTCTTCTTGGTGTTCTCTTGGAGTTCTCAGTAGCTAGTTTTCCTAATATTCCAAAAATTAGCCTATAGATTCTATCAAAAAGAAAAACGAAAGGTTTCGTAATTGAAGGAGTAATAATAGATATACCTACAAATACAATTCCTGCACCAAATCCAACTTGTTGTAAGCCAGAAAGGGTTGGAAGGTCTAAAAAGTCATACAGAACTCCAAATAACATGGTGAAGCCTAATCCGGAAACAGCTATTCCTACAATTAAGCGAGTAAATAACGATTTTCGTCTTGGAGTTGAAACACTGTCTCTGATAGCTTCCATTGGACTTACTTGTGAGGCTTTTCTTGCAGGAAGTAAAGATGATAAAATCGTTACTGTTACGCCAATAATTAATCCTGTAATTGCAGCTTCTGTTGTTAATACCAATGGACCATCAGGAAGACCGAATTCAAAATATTGTAAACCCTCTTTTACAGCTACCGCTAGACCTATACCCAAACCTATGCCTAGTCCTGAGCCAATGACTGACATAAACAATGATTCAGAAATAACAAGTCTGTATATCTGTCTTTTTGAGGTACCTAAAGCTCTAAGCAGAGATAACTCTTTTGTTCTTTGTAGCAATAAAATTCTAAAAGTGTTTTGAATAATAAAAGCACCGACGAAAATTGCAATACCAGCAAAGACATTCAAGATTGTATTAAAGAAGTCAAGGCCTTGTTTAATGGAGTCTGCCTGCTCTGCTGCTGCTTCTTGTGCATTAATAACGTTCAAGTTTTCACTATCTAGATCTGTAATATTATTTTTTATATCATTAACGTCAAAATTATTTTCAACAACAACGTTGATTAAATCAACTTTTCCGACTGAGTCAAGAAGCTGTTGTGCGGTTCTGAATTCAAATAAAGCGAAAGTAGCACCCCCAGCCGCAAAAGCTGAGTCTGCAATACCCACAATCGTAAATGTTGCAGGCGTAGCTCCTGCTAATACTGTGACTTTATCTCCTATGTTAAATTCAAAGTTTTCTGCGGTAACCGTATCCATAACAACTTCTTTTTTATTTACTGGAGCTTTACCTTCTAGAAGGGTCCACTGCTTTGCATACTCACTACTGTCCCAGGCGGTACCAAATGTTGGTGCAAATCCATTTGATAATAAGACTGTTTCCCCGTCTACAACTTTTATGAACTGTGCAAAACCAACGACTTCGCCCCACGCTGCCCTAACTCCTGGTAGTTCCTGGATTTCTTGAATTCTTTCATCAGGGATTTTCTTTACTTCGAAAGATATTGGTCCCTGTCCTCCATCTCCACTGAATCCTTGAGCAAAATCTTCTTGAATGGGTTGAACTACTAAATCAATACCCTCATAAATTCCAGAAAATAAATTATCAAAAGCTGATTTGTTACTTTCAGAGAAGATATTTGATGCAATGATTACAGCAACACCAAGAATTATTGAAGAAGTAGTTAAAAATATTCTAACTGGATAAGTTTTAAGATTCTTCCACGCAATTAGAAAAAGAGGGCGTTTTGTAAATCCAAACATTATACGTTCGTTAAAGCTGTAACCTCTGCAACAATTTCTTCTTGTGTTGGTTTTTCTAAATCACTAGCTATTTTTCCATCTTTTAACATTACAACCCTTCCAGCAAATGAAGCTGCATATGGGTCGTGGGTAACCATAACTATTGTTTGATTTAACTCTTCAACAACAGATTTCATAAAGGTTAATAGCTCTCTACTTGATTTTGAGTCTAAGTTACCAGAGGGTTCATCGGCAAAAATAACCTCTGGCTTTGTCGCCATTGCACGAGCTGCTGCAACTCTTTGTTGCTGTCCTCCTGATAGTTCATTTGGTCTATGACTGAGTCTGTCTGCAATGTCTACAGTCTCCACAACTTCTTTTACCCATTCCATATCGGGCTGTCTTCCCGCTATTGAAGCCGGTAGGGTAATATTTTCTTCCGCTGTAAGTGTTGGAATGAGATTGAAGGCTTGGAAAATGAATCCAAAACTATCTCTTCTAATTTTTGTTAATTCTTTGTCATTTAAAGTAGCAATATCATTCCCTTTTAAAAATATTTTTCCAGAGGAAGGCCTGTCTAATCCTGCTAGACAGTGTAAAAGTGTGGATTTCCCTGATCCAGAGGGTCCCATTATTGCAGTAAATTCATTTTCCCTAAATTCAATATTGATATCATCTAGAGCGGTAACACTAGTTTCCTTCTCTCCATATATTTTTGTGAGATTATTAGCTTCTATAATTTTTGCCATGGAATTCATAATAGATAAAGGGTTGTTATATCTGTATTCGTAAAACTTATGGTTTTTTGTTTTTTCTGTCACTGGCTTTACTTTTTGCCTTAATGTTGTTTTAATAGTCAATATGTACAAAGTAAACAACTGGCACTGGATTCTACATAGGTAGGTGTCTAGTTAGTTGTTCTTTAGTTAAACCGGGCACCGCCCGGTTTTTTTATTGTTTGTCACTGAAAATAATTATCCGGGCGAAACCCAGTAGATAGCTTAAAAAGATTTTTTCTATGAAGAAGTTAACTCAGGGTGAAACAATAAGTCTGGCAAATTCGTAACCACTGTCATGATCTTCAATTTCAAATTCACCAGCTATGGTTAGTTCAATTTTTAGAATATTATCTTGATTTGGATACACCATAAAATGTATATCATATCCATGCACATGAATTTCTTTTTCGATATCTCTAACTTCAAAATGTATTACAGTTTCTTCTCCTAAGTTATAATTTAAAACTTCGAGTTTATCTGGAACACCATCTGGAACGATGAGGTAATAATCAAATGGAAGCAAGCTAATAGGTTTGGGTGTTTCTTCGTCATGATCGTCGTGAGCTTCTTCCTCGTGGTCATCATGTGATTCTTCATCATGGTGGTCATGATCATCGTGAGTATCATTATTAGATAAAGTGGTATTTGTTACAATGACAGACTCTTCTTCACTGTTGGGTTCTAGTTCAGTTGATGATGATGAAGTGCTAGCTGAACAAGAGATTAAAAAACAAAATAGAAATAGTACTTTTTTCATAATTCAAATATTAATCAATTTAAGAATTTATCAATTTTCTGTTAAGTTGTAACTTTTTTGAGATGAAAGATATCCCAAATATTCCGGAAGCAACCAAAGACATTGTCGGACCTGAGGGAAGGTTGAAATAGTAGGATAAATACAATCCCGCTACTGAAGAAACTCCTCCAAAAAATGCACTAATTTTTATTGATTTGACAAATGTTTGACTGACAAGCTTTGCTGCCGCAGCAGGAATTAACAACATACTTAAAACTAATACGATGCCAACAGTTTGAAGAGACCCTACTATCGATAAAGATAATATAATTAAGAATAGATAATTTAAAAAAGTAACATTTAAATCTCTCACTTGAGCGCCTATAGGATCGAATGAATAAAACAAAATCTGCTTAAAAAAGAAAAATAGAGTACTGAGGACAACAATAGATAGTCCAAAAATTATAAAAACATCGAGTGTGCTTACTGCAAGTATTTGACCAAATAATAAGTCCTCTAAGTTAATTGATACATCAAGTACTGAAATCAAAACAAAGCCTAAAGCAAAAAAAGAGGAAAATACTATTCCGATCGAGGTATCTTCCCCAATATTGGTATTTTTGATTATAAATCCAAGAAGTAAAGCAATTATTATTGCAGCTGGAGCTCCAAGTGAGGAAATGCTGAAACCAAAGAACACACCTACAGCGATAATTGGAAGGGTTGCATGAGCCATAGCATCAGCCATAAATCCCATATTTTTATTAATAGTAAAAGACCCTAGTACTGAAAGCATAATGCCAGATAAAAATGCCGTTATTAAGGCACGTACCATAAAATCATATTTTAAAGGCTCTATTAAAAACTCAATTCCCATTTTGGTTACCATGGCTTCCAGGTCTATGCTCTTTAAGTATCTGGTTATGTGATCCGTACATTTCCTCTATAACACCCTCAGTAAGAACCTCTGAAGGATCACCAAATGCGCAACAATGTCTGTTCAAACATAACACCTCATCATACTTTTCTTTAATGTTGTTGATGTCATGCGTGGCAATCAAGATAGTTTTACCATCTTGTTTTATGTCATTTATTATATTCATAACATCTTCTTCAGCACCAATGTCAACAGCGCTAAATGCTTCATCAAGTAATAAAATATCTGCACCTTGAGTTAATGTTCTTGCTAAAAGAACTCTTTGTATTTGTCCTCCCGACAAGTTGTTTATATTTTCATCAATTCTTTCAAGAAGACCTACTTTACTCAAAGACTCTTCCACAATTTTGTTATTTTTTTTAGTAGAGAATGGACTGAAGGTATTTTTTCTTATCAAGCCCATCTCGACAACTTGTTTAACTGAAAGTGGAAAGTTCCAGTTTATTTGATTATTTTGTGGTACATATCCAATAGAGCTTCTTGCCTCACTTGGCTGTAATCCCTTTATTGTCAGAGATCCGTGTGACAAGGGAGTTATGCCAGTCATAGCATTAAACAGTGTAG
The DNA here is from genome assembly GCA_902510965.1 of uncultured Candidatus Actinomarina sp. GTDB lineage: Bacteria > Actinomycetota > Acidimicrobiia > Actinomarinales > Actinomarinaceae > Actinomarina. The sequence continues at coordinate 26,739 of CABXDM010000005.1, read as the reverse complement.
ATTTTCCACCACCGTTAGGTCCAACTACAGCTACTAACTTTCCTTCTGTTATAGAAAAAGTAACATCATCGAGAGCTAGTGCATCGCCATATTGAACACAACATCCATCAGAAATTATAAGACTTTTATTTGTAATGTTTTTTAACTTTCATCCCTGTGACCATCCTAAGGAAGGTCAACCAAGTTTTCTACAATTAACTCAACATTCTCCATTAACCAATCACCATATGATTGATTTTCTCTTAAAGTCTCAACCCATAAACCTGTAACTGTTTTTATGTTAGCTTCTGCTGCTATTGTCTCTGCGTATACAGATGGAGCTTCAGACTCAACAAAAATAACTTTTATGTCGTTATCTTCAATGACATCAAGAACATCTACTAATTCTGCAGGTGATATTTCATCAGCTGTTGTCAAGCTTGGAATGATTGTAGTAAGAACTTCTACACCATATCTAGCTTCTAAATAGCCAAGAGACTCGTGAGTTGTTATAAGTTTTTTGTTTTTAGAAGGTACTGTCTCAATTAATGCAGATACTGTCGAATCTAATTCATTCAACTCGCTGATAAAAGCATCTCCTGCAGTTTTATATGCTTCAGAATTGCTTGGGTCAAGCTCTATTAATTGATTCATCATTAATTCAGCTGCCATTGCAACTCTTAACGGATCGAACCAAAAGTGTGGATCTTCTGCACCGTGGTCGTGGCCTTCATGATCGTCGTGACCTTCTTCATCATGATCGTCGTGACCTTCTTCATCATGGTCATCATGATCTTTGTGGTCATCATGGTCATCATGATCTTTGTGGTCATCATGGTCATCATGTCCTTCTTCACTAAATTCTATAGGATTGACGCTTTCTCCGACTTCGACTAAAACTGAATCACTATTTGATGTGTTTTCTACTAATTTAACTAGTGCTGAAGGTTCATATTTAAGACCAACATAAAATACTATGTCGGCATCTGCAATTTTAGTAGCATCTTGAGGTGATGGATCATATGTATGCGGGTCTACTTCCGGTGGCATTAAAATAGTTAAATTAATGTTTTCACCACCTATTTGATTGACAAAGTCACCGAGCATTGGAGTAGTAGCTAAAACGTTTATTTTGCCTGATGTAGCTTCATCTGTTGTGCTACCAGTACCGCAAGCGATTAAAACTATAGACAGTACAATTGCACCAATTTTATAAATAGGTCTAGTTCTCATTAATTTTCCTTAATATTTAAATAATTACAATAAATGAGAATAAGTCTCATTTAAAAGTTTGTCAAGCATAAATGAGAATAATTCTCATTTATTTTTATAACTCCATTTGCTATACTCGAAATATGGGGAAAAATTCAGAACAGATATTATCAGATCATAATGTTTCAATTACTAATCCTAGAATTTTGGTATTAGAAGCACTTCTTGAAAACAAAGGGCCTATTACCCTTGATGAACTTCAGGCTATATTAAAAAATAAGGTTGCGAAGTCCACCCTTTATAGGGTATTAAACGATTTAAAGAAGATTGATATTTTAGATGAATTTACTTCACCAGAAAATCAGACAGTGATTGAACTTGTTCTTGAAGACCGTGCTCATCATCACCACCTATTCTGCAGTGATTGTGGCGAAATTATTGACGTTGAGCTGAGTAATGAATTTGAAAACTTTTTAGATTTAGAAATAAAAAAGATTGAGGAAAAATTTAAATTTAAGATTTCAGATCACAGGGTTGAAATGTTTGGTAAATGCACAGATCAGTGTGAAAATTGTAAAAGCTAAATTGTTATAGTAAAAACCCAATTAATGAAGCTTGTATTAGAAAAGATTCAATTACTTGAAAAGTATGCATTTCGAATAAGTTATTCATTACGGGTACAATGATTGAAGTTCCAGAGTCAGTTTGAGCAGCAATTTGCATTACCTCTACGCTCGTTTGTTCAACTACATTACATCCTATACACATTTTAAATAACTCCTGTAGATGATATTTTAGTCGACATGTAATATGTAGTAAAGAATAATGAAATTATTACTAACTTTAGATAATTTTCAACATGGAATAGGAAGTGTTGGAGATTTACCAATTCCATTTGAAACTGTTTTGAATGTTTCAGCTTTGGTTATTGTTTTAACATTTGTTTTCTTAAAAATTTCTTGGAAACAATCTGTTCTAATTCAAAAAGAAGTGATTGTTGAACAAAAACTCCCTATTTTGGGAAAAGTGTTCGGTGGACTTATTTTGTCACTCCTAATCCTTCCAGGTTTTATTGGAAATGAGGAAGCTAAGACATCTATTACTCCACTTATTATCTGGGTATTTTTATGGATAGGAGTTCCCGTACTCGGACTTGTTTTTGGTGATATATACGCGAAATTTAATCCTTTATCCCTATTTCCCTCAGCTGAAGAAAAACCATCTACTGTATGGGTAGCTTCTGGTTTGTTTTTGGGACTAACATGGTTTGAATTGGTCTGGAGAAAGCCAGGTAATCCTGCTCACATTGGTACAGTCTTTATCCTTCTATTGCTTATAACAACAGGATCAAGAGTTTTACTTGGTAAGACCTCGATTGAAGTTGATCCTCTTCATCTACTTCATCACTTATACGCAAAACTACGAGTTACTGTTTCGCGTCCAGTTTATAAAAATATGCTTGAAAATATAGCCAATCTCTCAAACTTTAAAGGAATGGAGTATTTCATACTGTTAATGATTGGAACGGTTACTTATGATGGATTGAGAGGTACCACTTTTTGGTACAACTTATTTGGTTCTTCAACATTAGATATAGGTTTTTCAACATTTGCATTTTTTGCAATCAACATAATCATCATAAGCTCATACAGGTTTGCATGTTGGTTTGCATTGAGGGTGAGTGGAGAGCAACAAGATCTAAATAAAGTATCACTTTTATTTGGACATACAATGCTTCCAATAGCTTTTGCTTATCACGTAACCCACTATTTAAGTTTATTGTTGTATGAATCCCAGACAATTCTTTACAGGTTGAATGACCCTTATGGTGTTGGTTGGAATCTGTTTGGGGTTGATGAGATTACAATCAATTATTTCTTAACTCCGGTTGGTTTGTGGGGTATACAAGTTTTCGTAACTTTAGCTGGACATATGTTGAGTGTAATTCTAGCGCATGATTTAGCTATAAAACTTTTTGGACATCATCAAAGTGATAAAACACAGTATATTTTCTTATTAATCACAGTCGGTCTGACCCTACAAGCGTTATTCGTACTTAGCGTTCCTTAATTCTTTTTCTTACCCTCTAAACTTTTTACACGCTCTGCAATTGGTGGGTGAGAATAATAGTAAGAGCTATATAAATTATCCGGTGTTAGGTTTGAAGAGTTATCCTTACTCAACTTAAGAAGTCCCGAAATCATACTTTCAACTTCTGTGTACTCAATTGAAAAATCATCAGCAGCAAATTCTCTTTGTCTGGAAATATAGGAGGTAAAAGGTTTAGTAAAAAAAGTATATGAGCCGATAACAAGATAGAACAGTAAGAATTTAGAATATAGAGTTATTTCCTCTAAACCATGACCATAAAAGAATTGATCAGCCATAAAAACCTGGCCTAGAATATAAAAACCAAGAAAACCAAAGAAAATTGAACTTATAAGCGTTCTTCTAATGTGCCCTAATTTATAGTGGCCTAATTCATGTCCAAGAATTGACTCCATTTCTTTTGGAGTAATTGTTTCTAATAATGTGTCATAAAAAACTATTCTCTTGTTATTTCCAAATCCTGTAAAAAATGCATTTCCATGCGAGCTTCTTAAACTGCCATCCATTACAAAAAGTCCTTTTGCTTTAAAGTTAATTTTGTTGAGAAGTTTCTCAATAGGTTCTTTAAATTTTTCATCAGTAATTGGCTCTAGTTTATTGAAAAGTGGAAGAATTAAAACAGGATATAAATAAAATATTATGGCTTGAAATAAAAAAACTGCTACAAAAGCATATATCCACCAGTTATCTCCAAGTCGTTCAATTATTGAAATTACAACAGCATATAGGGTTGAAGAAAAAATAATAGAGATTAAAAGGTTTTTAATTAAGTCTTGAATAAATGTTTTGGTTGTTGTTTTATTAAAGCCATACTTTTCCTCAAGATAGAAGGTGGAGTATATAGCTAATGGAATTCCTATTATCTCATCAATTAAAACAATAAATAACCCAAGTAAAATAATCCCTACAACATTTGATTGAGTAACTCCTTGGACGACTTTTGTTAGAGAATTAAGCAACCCGCCGGTAGTGAATAGTAATAAAACTCCAACCGAAATAAGCGCTGTAAGCATTGAAAATCGAATTCTCTCTGTATTGTAATTAATTGATTTTTTGTATTCCTCTTCTGTCACAACACCTACAAAACGCTCAGGAATAGCTTCTTTATTGTCTTCCATAGATTGGATGTTTCTCTGTTTTAAATAGGTTTCAAGGAGAAACTTGAACCCTATGAACAACGGGAAAAGCACATTGAAGTTCAGCTCATTGATTATTTCAACTAGATTCATAGAGTTTTATTTTACCTTTGTTTGGATTGTAAGGAAAGGGGGTGAGCTATTTACCAAATCTTCTTTCGCGTTGTACGTATTCTCTCAAACAACGTAAAAAGTCAATTTTTCTGAACTCTGGCCAAAAAACATCTTGAAATATAAATTCTGAATAGGCACTTTGCCATAACAAAAAACCTGAAAGTCTTGCTTCTCCACTAGTTCTAATAACCAAGTCTATATCTGGAACTCCTGGTGAGTACAGGTGCTCTCTAAGATCTTCATCTGTCATGTTTTCAATTAGCTCATCAATATCTCCATCTTTATTGTTTTTAAGCAAACTTTTAATTGCGTCTACTATTTCTTGCCTGCCCCCATAGCCAAGAGCAATTGTTAGAGTTTTTTCGCCACCGCCTCTAACTTCCTGAAGTTTTTGAATGGTTTGTTGAAGGTAGTCGGGTAGTTGATCAAAACTACCAATAAACTGTATTTTAAAATTGTCTACAATATCGTCGATGATTAACTCTTCAAAAAGTTGGTTTACAACTTTGTAATATGGCTCTAGTTCTTCTTGTGGTCGAGAAAGGTTTTCTTTTGACAGCAACCAGCTTGTTATATGTTTAATTCCTAACTCGTCACACCATGAAACACATTCTTTGAATCGAACCATCCCAATTCTGTATGAGACTTCATAGCTTAATAACTTTTCTCTACGCGCATATCTTCTGTGTCCATCGTGAATAAGTCCGATATGCTGAGGTAATTGTTTCGTTAAAAGTTCTTTTTGAAGACGTGATTCATAAATACCATAAACAAACTTTGGTGAGACCATAATTAGCTACAAATATTTTCTATTTCATCTATGCTTCGAGGCAATGCTTCGGTTAAGTTAACTGATTTATTTTCAGTACAAAGAATATTATCTTCTATTCTTACTCCAATACCTAGTAAGCTTTCTGGAATTTTATGTTCAACAGTTTTTGCTTCTCGCATTTCTTTTTGCTCCAACCTTGTAGCAGCCTCCATACCCATTTCTTTTCTTCTTACTTTTATCTTTTCAGGATCTCGTTCTAATAAAGGAAACTTGATGACTGGTTTTGATGGCCTAATGTAAATACCGGGTTCAATTGTTGTAACCATACCTGGGGCAAACTTTCTTGGTTCATTGTTCAACTCATTACTCCCAGCATCATGAACATCTAAACCTAACCAGTGACCTGTACCGTGCATGAAAAATTGAAAGTAGTGCATCATTGAAATTGTATCTTCAGTATTATTCGGAACCAGTTCTAAATTGACTAATGATTCTGCAATGGAAGCGATAGTTTCCTTATGAACATCTTGCATAGTGTTTTGAGTTGTCACCATTTCAATTCCTAAATTTTGAGCTTTCAACACTTCTGAATAAACTGCTTTTTGTTCAGGAGTATATTTTCCGTTTATGGGAAAGGTTCTTGTAATATCCGATGAGTACATCCCATACTCTGCAGCAGCGTCTATTAATAAGAGTTTTCCATCTTCAAGTTCTTCTCTGTTTGTGGCATAGTGAAGAATACAGGAATTGTCACCTCCTGCAACTATTGAGTTATATCCAAGTCTCTCTGCTCCAAGGTGGTAAAAAGTCTTTTCCATTTCAGCAGCAACTTGATATTCATAAGCTCCAGGTTTTGTAAACTGCATTGCAGCAAGATGGCCTTCAATACTTATATCACATGCTTTTTGTAAAAGTTCTAACTCGCCCTCCTGCTTAATTAATCTTGATTCAGAAAGTATTGGTTGAAGTGAATGTAGGTTAGCTTTACTAAAGTTTCCTCCCCTTTGGTCGTAAGGAACTGCAAGATTTAGAACCTGTTGGTCTATTTCTTGAAAAGAACTTGATGAATAATCACAATAAATGTCTGTATGACCTTTTAGAAGGTTTATTAATTCACTTTTATATTGTGTATTTGAATAAGCATTCTTTGCTCCATAAAGATCTACAGCGCCTTGTTGCCCAATCCTTTTTCCGTCCCATGTTTCCATTTCTTCATTTTTATCTAAAACAAACATGTGGAGTTCTGCCACTGAATCATTTACTAGTATTACTGCGTGAGCATCAGGTTCTGGCCACTCTGTCAAATAATGAAAATCGGAAAACTGACGGAATGGATAATTTGCATCATTGTTTCTGTAAATAGTTTTATTTCCATGGAGTAAAACTGCGCCATTTTTAATAGTCTTTGCAATTCTCTCTCTAGCTTTTTTTGATAAATTCATAACTTCATTAAGGATAATGTATCTATAGGTTCTTTTGCCAATACTATTTATAAAGAAAAAGGAGCGACTAGCGCTCCTTTTTAAAAACCAGTTTAACTGGAACTCTACTTCAGATTTTCAGCTGAAGCTTTGCCGTTTTTTTCTACAATCTCAAATTCAACCTCTTGATCTTCTTCAAGATTATTCATTCCAGCATTGCGTACTGCGGTGATGTGAACAAACACATCTTTATCACCATCTTCAGGTGCTATGAAACCATAGCCCTTGGTTTGGTTGAACCATTTTACTTTGCCCTTCGGCATATATTCTCCTTATTAGTCTGTGTCTTTCGACTAGATTACTTTAGTAGCAGAGATTATTTAAATATAATTTTTATTTTCTGTTTTTATTTGCTAAGTCAGTTGTTTTTATTGACTTTTTACGATTTATAACAATTCTTTAAAATATTTTTCTAATACTTTTCTCCAATATGACTCATTATGCATTCCTTCATCCTCTATTAAGTATTCATATTGTATATTATTTTTTATTAAAGATTTCTCCATTAAGTTAACTCCTGAAACATAAAAATTATCGTTCGTAGAAAAATCTAGTTTCCATTCTTTTGGGAATATATTTTTGACGTCATCACTAAAAATATGACCTTCTTTTTTACCTGTATAGAGGTAAAGAAAAGTAGTCTTATCTAAATTTTTAATATCTAATATTATGCCAGGAAATCCAAACCAAAATGCAGGCGATAAACATACTATATTATTGAACTCAGGATTGATTATTGAGAACTTAATAGCCATTAATGCTCCCATAGATGCTCCCAATACATGTTTTTTAGTCTTTGTGATGTCTAGCTTAAAATTTTTAAGAACTGAAGGAATGACATCTAAAATAATCATTTTAAGATGTAGCGAAGATATTTCTGATGTTTGACGTGGATAAGGATTATATTGTGTTTGTCTTTGATTGTTGGAAGTAAGAGCAATAACTAATATATTTTTGTCCCGGTCAATTTCTGTAGTTTGTATAAGTTTCTCTAAGTTAAAAATACTACCAAAATGACTTGTTTTTTCATCAAAGAGATTCTGTCCATCAAAACTAAGGATGACATCTGTAATTGGCTTTTTAGAATCTGGAATACGAACCAAAACTTGGTTAGAACTGTTTAGGCTTGTATCCATAATTGGCTCGCTGATAAATAAATTATCATGAATTTTTTTATCGGAATATTTTAAATATTCAAGCATTCAGAAAAATCTCAGCCAAGAACATTTTCAATATTTTTTGAAATTATTTTGGCTTTTTCTTCACTGCTTGAAATAATTAAAACTACGTTGTCACCTGCTAATGAGGCTATTACATTGTCTAAAAATAAATTATCAATAGCTTCAGCAACTACCTGTGCTGCAGCAGTCGTGGTTTTGACCACAACTTGATTTAGTACTGAATCTACTTCTAGAACAAAGTCGTTTAAAGCATTTATAGCAATTTTCCTATGGGCATTGTTATCTTGATCCTTTGGTAAAACATAAACTAATAGACCATCTTTTTGTCTTTTTTTTATGGCCCCCAACTCATTTAAGTCTCTTGATAGTGTTGCTTGGGTTATTAAAAGACTGTTTTTCTTCAATAGACCCTTAAGTTGGTTTTGAGATGAGATATTACCACTTTCAATCAGATCAGCTATTATTTTTTGCCTTTGTAGGGTTGACTTTGCCATTGTATAAATATACATTAAAATGCATATTTATACAATTATAATTTTTTAAAAATATTTTCGGCTAACTCGATTGCCTCTTCTTTAGTAACTTCGCCTTCATTTAATCTCTGTTCGTAAAGAGCTTTCATTATTATTCCGACACTGGGTCCTGGTTTCAAGTTAAATAGTTTCATTATGTCATCACCAGATACTGGAGGTCTTAAGTTAGAAAGTTCTTCTTTCTCTTTAACTTCTGCAATCCTTGATTCCATATCATCAAGATATTTGTTAATTTCGTCGTACTTATTTTTATTTTTAGTTGTTATGTCTGCACGAACTAAATTATTTAACTGATCCATCATTTCACCAGAATCAACAATATATCTTCTTACAGCTGAATCTGTCCATCCCATTTTAAAAGTATGGGGACGCAAGTGATTCTCTACTAGTAAGCATATGTCCTGTATTTCTTTTTTGCTATATTTTAATCTCTTTAGAATTTGTTTAGCCATTCTTGCTCCAACAACTTCATGGTGTCTAAAATGAACTTTTCCATTTTCTATGCCCTTCGTTTTTGGTTTTCCAATATCGTGTAACAAAGCACCTAACCTGGAAACAATATTTGGTAAAACTCTGTCTACAACAATAAGAGTATGCTCATATACATCTTTATGGTGATGTTTTGGATCAACTTCAATCTTCAGCTCATCAAGTTCAGGCATTATTTTGATACTTAGTCCACTTTCGACAAATGCTCTTATACCCAAAGATGGATTGTTTCCAATTAAAAGTTTTGTAAGCTCATCTCTAACTCGCTCACTACTAACTATCTCGATTCTATCTATATTTTTTTTAATGGCTTCAAAAGTATTCGCGTCAGGCGAAAATCCATGAGAGCTTATGAACCGACAAGCTCTAAGCATTCGTAAAGGGTCGTCTGAAAATGAGATATCTGCGGAAAGAGGTGTTGTTATAACTCCTTGAGATAAATCTTTTAATCCTCCGTAGGGATCAATTAACTTATTCTCTAAAATATCATAAGCAATTGCGTTGATTGTAAAGTCTCTTCGTTTTAAGTCATTCTCTAAATTGTTTGAACTAATAATATCGGGTTTTCGTGATGTTTCTTCGTAAGAATCTTCTCTGAAGGTAGTTATGTGTAAAGAAAAATTTTCATGCAATGCTTCTATCGTTCCAAAAGCCTTACCGATTTCAGTTGTCTGGAATCCATTTTCTTTAAATAGTTTCAACGACTCATCAACATTCGCATCAGTAGTAAAGTCAAAATCTTTAGTTGGGATATCAAGTATCCCGTCTCTTACCGCTCCACCAACCAAATAAAGCTGATAACCTGCATTTTTATAAAATGTCGCGACATCCTTCAGAAATGGGTTCTCATTTAAAACTTTTAATAATGTTGTTGGTACCATATTGATAGCTTAGAAGAAGATTGGAAACTATACAGTATGAATTCTAAAGTAGATTTTGCAGCTGGTGGAATTGTTTTTTATAACAACTTAATACTTATTGTTAAAAATAAAAGAAATGATGGAATCATAGATAAAAGTTTTTGGGGTTTTCCAAAAGGACACTTAGAAGAAGGTGAAAAACCGACCGATACTGCAGTTCGAGAAGTTTATGAAGAAACTGGATTCAAGGTTGAGTTAAATCATGATAAACCTATTGCTGAATCTAGATATGAAATCAGATTAGTTGATGAAGTAATTCATAAAACCGTGTGGTTTTATGAAATGAAAGTTATCAAAGCTTTTGAAAAAGAACCTGACAGTGAGATTGAAGAGTTGGCTATTGTTGGCTACGAAAAAGCCAATAATTTACTGACTTTTGAAGAGGATAAAAAGATTTTAAAATATGTATTTAACAAATGAAAAAAAACTAAATTACTCTTTCAACGGATCTTACTATACAAGAAAATGGAATGACTACTACCCATATGTATATTTTGAAAAAGTTTACGGTGGGCACGGTTTATTAAAAAAATTCTCAAATATCTCAAATGATACTGGTGTAATCTTTCATTCTTCAATGATTTCAGAAAACCAAGTAGCCTCTTGGGAGTCAGCAGGTTGGTGTGTTTATAAAAAGCTATATGTTTGTGATCAAATTATGAGATATTACTCCAGTGACAAAATGGATAGTGTAACTAACATCACACACAAAAACTTAGAAGTAGCTGATTTTCAGTATTTGTTAAAACTAGATGAAAAAATATTCGACCGCTATTGGAGAAACTCATCTAACTCTTTTCATGAAACTCTAAAAAGTTGTGTCAACAATCATCTTTTCCTTCAAAAAAATAATGGCAAGCTTATAGGCTATGCAATTTTAGGAGAAACTAGAAAACTTTCATATCTTCAAAGAATTGGAGTGGATAAGTCTTATCAAGGGCTGGGTTATGGGGAAGAATTACTTCAATCGGTTCTATCATTTAGCAAGGAAAAGAAATTTTTAAGTATGAAATTAAACACCCAAGAAACAAATGAGTCTGCTTTAAATTTATATAAAAAAAATGGGTTCCGTGTTCAGAAAAATAATCTTGTCATTATGAGTAGTACTCAAAATAGTGAAACATAAAGTCTTACAAGAATAAACCTATATCGCTTATTATTACATTATGGAAGATGATAAATTTTTAGAAACATTTGAAAGTCTTATTAAAACTATAAAAGATTTAATAGTTAAGCCTGTCAAAAGGTTTACAGGTTTTGCTAGCCTTGGTTTGCTTCTGATTGTATTGCTTCTGACAGCACTTGTTTTTTTATTTATGGGTGTACTGAAAATTATGCAAGGTTTGGGTGTCCTTATAGGAGTAAATCCAACAGGATTTGCCTTATCCGCATTAGGTATAGTTTTTTTAGTTTTATCATTAAACAATTACAGAAGGAAGAGAAAAAATGCATGAAGTAGCAATTATAGGTTCGGGCCCAGCTGGATATACAGCAGGAGTTTACGCTGGAAGGGCTAATCTGAAGCCAATTTTATTCGAAGGTCTTGAGTCTGGTGGTCAACTTATGTTGACAACTGACGTGGAAAATTATCCAGGATTCGAAGATGGGATAATGGGTCCAGAATTAATGCAGGTTTTTAAAAAACAAGCTCAGAGATTTGGAACAGAGATAAAGACTGAAACTGTTGATTCAATTGAAAAAATAGATGATGGATTTTCATTAAAAACCTCAAAGGAAACCTACCAATTTAAAACAGTGATTCTTAGTACTGGCGCTTCTGCAAAATGGCTTGGAGTCAAGGGTGAAAAAGAACTGCAAGGATACGGTGTGTCCGCTTGCGCAACTTGTGATGGCTTTTTCTTTAAAGACCTAGAGGTTGTAGTAGTCGGTGGTGGTGATTCAGCTATGGAAGAAGCACTATTTTTAACAAAGTTTGCAAAAAAAGTCTACGTTGTACACAGAAGAGATACTTTTCGAGCAAGTAAAATTATGCAAGATAGAGTAATAAACCATGAGCAAATAAACGTACTTTGGAATAAAGAAATTACTGAAATTAAGGGTGATAAAAAAGTTTCATCAGTAACAGTAAAAGACTTGAAAGAAAATACTGAAGAAGATATGAATATTGATGGAGTTTTTCTCGCTATTGGACATACACCAAATGTTTCATTTCTTGAAGGTCTTCTTGAGCTTGATGATAAGGGTTATATTAAAACAGGTTTCACTACAGATACCAGCACTTCTGTACCAGGTATTTTTGCAGCAGGAGATGTTGCAGACTCTGTATACAGACAAGCAATTACGGCTGCAGGAACTGGTTGTCAAGCTGCAATAGATGCTGAAAGGTGGCTCGACAATTAGTCTTGATGTAGCCTCTCTATTAAAGAGTCTTTCAGATGTTGAATTAGATGACCTTCTCAATAAATTAATTTATGCAGGGTATGCCTCATCCGCAGACACCCGTGAAGTTTTTTCTGCTGTTTCTCTTTTTATTGATGATAAGAATTTGAATTTAATAAAGAGTAAAGAAGATCTTTGGTCAGAGCTTATTAATCATGGATACAAACTAGGAGATCGCATCCTGAATTTTTCGAAACCAGAATTACAGGGATCTGATGTAGAGGAACTCCAAGAGCTTTTATCTAGACTTGGTTTTTACTCAGAACCAATAAATGGAGTTTTCAATGTGAGTCTTGAGACTTCTGTTATTGAGTTTCAAGAAAATAGAGGTTTATCAGTAGATGGAAATGTGGGTCTTGGGACGGTTCATGAAATTAGAATGTTGATGAGACCAAACTTAAATACTTCATTAAATGAGGCGATAAAATCTATTGCACCTAATTTAAATACCTCATTATTGGGTTACTCAGTATGTTTTGATTTTCCAAATGAAGAAGATTATCCAGTACAGATTGAAACTTATGAAGCAACTAAGGAAGTTTGTTTAAAAAATAACGTTATTGCATCTTTTGCATCCGAAGTGGGAATAGATGTTGAAGAAGAAAATATCATTAAATATGTAAATAAACTTCGGCCAACCCTATTTATTTCATTTAAAAAGTCTGAAGAAAACTCAATTGCATACTTTAAGGGAAGTTTTACGGAAAGTAAATTTGGTAGAGATATGTCACGTGAGGTTGGAGATAAATTAAAAATAACCCAATCTGGTAAAGCACATAATTTGTTGAAAAATACAAAATCCGTAACGTTAGTTTTATTTGGTAATTATTACCAATATAATAAAATTGCAGACGTTTTAGAAATCATCTTAAAAAGTCTGAATAAGAGTTTTGAAAATTAATTTATCTTTTCAACAAATGTTTTCAATGCGTCTGAAGAATTAAAGTTTAATATAACTTTAAACTTCCCTCTTCTATTCTGTACTTCAACTTTTGATCCTATCTTATCCTCAAAATAGTTTTTATAATAAACAGAAGTTTCATCTGAACTCGGTTCTGAGGAATTAATGTTTCTTACTTTTTCCTCAACTTGTCTACTAGATAGTTTTAATAATATAATTTCATCTAAGATTTTTTCTTGTATGTTGATGGGTAAATTTATTAGAGGACGGATTTGCCCCATGGTCACATCATCAGCTTTTAATGAAGAAATAACTTTTTGTGATAGTTTAGATAATCTTAAAGAGTTTGCTACATACGATCTACTCTTCCCAACTAAGAGAGCAATTTCTTTAGATTCAAGGTTGTATGTATCTACGAGATGCTTAAAACCTACTGATTCATCAATCGCATTCAATTGTGCTCTTTGAATGTTTTCTACTAAACCAATTACAGCTGCATCTCTGGAACTTACATCTTTTACTAAACAGGGTATTTTTTCTAAGCCAGCTAATTTGGATGCTCGTAATCTTCTTTCTCCAGCAATTAATTCATACTTATTTCCAGCTAATTCTTGAACTATCAAGGGTTGTAGTATTCCATTTTTGCGAATAGATTCAGTCAATTCATTTAATTTTAAATCATTAAACTCTGTTCTTGCTTGTGAAGTGCTTTCTTTAATTAGCTTAGTTTCAATTTCTAATGCATTAAATTCTCTAACATTAGTATCTGTTATCAGGGAGCTCAGTGATCTCTTCATGTAGTCCAACCTTCCTTAGTATTTCATTTGCTAAATCAAAATATTCATTTCTTGATTTACTATCTTCTTTAAAATCTACAACAGTTTTAGCATAAAATGGTCCGTCAGCAATTTCAGCAGTTTGAGAAATTTTTGTTGTTAATAATTTTTCTGCCAGTAGGTACTCTAATTCTGTTACAAATTCTAAATAACTTGATCTTCTCTTATCTATCTGGTTTAATAAAACACCCAAAAATAATGGATTTGTATTTTGTATTGATTTTATGGATTCTTTCGCAAAATTCATTGCTTGTGCCACACCCTCAACAGCTAAAAATTCAGGTTTTGCAGGTATTAGGTAAAAATCAGAAACTGCAAGTGCTTCTTGAACTAATGAACTCATTGTTGGAGGTGTGTCTATGATAATGAGATCATAACAATCCAGTTTATTCATATTAAAAGCATGTTGTAACTTAGAACCTCCGACTATTTTTTCTTCATTAAATTTCGAGATTTTTATATTCGAGCTTAATATATCAAGATTATTACTAATTTTTCCTGGAACTATGTCAATTTTTTTCTCAAGTAAGTCGATTGCATTTGAATCATTTTCAGGATTTTTATTATAGTTTAAGTATGTAGAGACGTTTCCTTGTGGATCTAGGTCAATGATTAAAGTCTTGTATCCTAAGGTAGAAAATATTTTTGCGACATTTACTACAGTAGTTGTTTTACCTACGCCACCTTTTTGGCAAATTATGGAAATTGTCTTCACTTAACTGTTATAACATCAATAAATCTATATTCATCGTTATTAATAAGAAATTTTTCTTGTTTCACGTGAAACGCTTCTTTATAAAGCCCTTCTATGTTTGAATTAGAAGATACAATAAAAGTATTACTTTGGTTATTTGACATGTGTTTTTCTAATTTCTTCATAAGGTCATTTTTAGGAAGGTAACACCTCATTAAAAAGATAGAATTAACTTCCTGTTGAATATACTTTTGAGCATCAGCTTTTAAGGCGTTTATATTATTAAGTTTTTCAGACGATATAAATCGCTCTAATTCATAAATTCTCTTTTGTTTAATATCAATTAAGTTTATATTTTCATTGGAAACAATACCTACTGGTAAACCTGGTATTCCACCACCAGTTCCAAGATCATAGATATTGTTGTATGAAATGTTTAAATCGAGAATAATTTTATAAAAATAAAGCGAGTGAACAATAAATTCATCCCATATAAATTGATCATTTTTGGGACTAATTAACCCAGTTTTAACGCCTGTATTTTTAAGCCAGTTGTGGTATGTAGTTAAATTATCTAAATTTTTAGCTAAAAAACTTTTTCCCCAACTTGGAATTTGGGGATCAAAGCTCATTCTTCTTCTTTTTTAGTTCCTTGATCTCCAGTTGGAGCAAAAACAACAGATCTATATGGCTCTCTACCTTCAGAGTAAGACTGAATCCCGTCAATATCTGCTACTGCATCATGTAGAGTTTTCCTGTCAACAGAGTTCATAGGTTCAAGCATTACTTCTTGATGATCTTCTAAGATTTGCTTAGTTAGTCTTTCAGCATAAATAGTTAGAGCTTCTTTTCTTTTTACTGCATAATCAGCAACATCTAGCCTAAGTCTTGTACCAGCACCTGTTTTTCTTTGGATAACAGTTCTAGTTAATTCATGCAAAGAACGTATTATGTTGCCTTTTTCGCCGACTAAAGCCTCAGTTTGCTCACCTTTTACAGCTACAAGTAGGTTCTGTTCATCAAGTTCTCCTGTTACGGTTCCCTCAAGGCCAAATGATTTTATTAAACCCTCTAAAAATTTAATAGAAACGTCAAGTTGCTCTTTAGGGTCAGCTTCAACTCTTGGTTTCTTTTCATAAGATTTCTTTTTTTCGTTAGTTTTAGGTGTTCTTTTATTTTGGCTGTAGTTGCGCGAATTTCCACCACGGCTATTTCCGTTTCTATTGTTACTTTGTGCTCCATTTCTTACTGAAATACGAACTAGTGCTTTTGTTCCACCAACTCCAAAAACTCCACCTTCTGGTTCTCTTAAAATGTTTATATTGGCTTGAGTTGCATCTTCAAGGCTAAGTTCTTTTAACCCTGCTTTTATAGCGTCATCAATGGTTTTAGCTTCAACTTCTACCCATTTATTAGACATTATTTTCTCCTTCTTTTTTTTCTGTTTTTACGAGGATCATCTTTTTCATCTTTGTTTTCAGTTGATGTTTCTGATGTATTATTATCCTCTTTTTGATCTTTTTGTATTTCTTTAGCTTTTTGGTTCTCTTCTATTTTTACTATTAAAGCTTGTTGTCCAATTCTAAATATGTTTCCAGTTAAGAAATATACAACCAAACCAGATGGTAAAGTCCATGAAATGAAGCCAAAAAATAGTGGCATTATTTTCCCAATCATTTGCATTTGCTGCGCCTGTGGGTTATTTGAATTACCAGATTTTTTAGTTAACTGATTTTGTTGAAATAATGCTGTTAAAACAACAAATAAAATTAGTACTAAATATGGAATTCTATCGATCCAGGCTGCAATTTCTGATGCTGGAATCTGAAGATCCATTGTATAGAATAAAACACTAGAATGATCACCTAATTGAGTAAACAGTGAAGCTTCTTTTGGTATAAAAACAAGTGGCTCTCTTAAAACCCTAAATAAAGCAAACCAGATAGGCATTTGAATAATAAGAGGTAAAACACAACCTAATGGGTTTATACCCTTTGTTTTATATAAATCAGCAATTGCCTTATTTAATTGTTCTTTATTATCTTTATGTTGTTTCTGAAGTTTTTTAAGCTCGGGTTGAATATCTTGCATTCTTTTTGTGGATCTGGTTTGTCTTAAGGTAAGCGGAAATATTACAATATTGATGATTATGGTTAAAGCTACAATTGAAAAACCGTATGAATTTGTAAAATCATAAGAATAAGATAATAAAAATCCTATAGCTAGTGCAAATGGTTCTAATATTGCCAATTTTTACCAAATTTCATATAAATTGGGTTGCAAACATAAATTCTTTTTAAAAGTAGAGGCAAGGAAGCAATCAATCCTTTTTTTTCTATTGAATCTTCTATAATTTCACTACATGTCGGATAATATAAACAATTACCCTGGCCAAAACCAAAAAAATTAAGTAATGATCTTGTTGTTATATAAAATAATTTTGAAATATTCATTTAATTTTTAAGTAGGGGGTGAGATTTTAGTATTTCACTTATATCACTTAGGTTCAATTTGGAAGATTGTGTTGAACCAATAACATATATATCAATATTTTTGTTTATCTCTAACGCCCTTACAGCCTCTTTTATCCTTCTTTTAAATTTATTTCTATTAACAGCATTTGTTCCTTTGCTTGAGATGTTTATTCCAAGCCTTGAGGTATCTAACTCATTTATCATTAGATAAATTCTTAAACCATTTGCCTTAATAGCGTTTTCGTCTTTTTTTAGGTTGTAAAAATGCTCACTAGTATTTAGTGCAGTAAAGCTTACCAATTAGTTACGCAGAAATTATCTTGCGTCCTTTGCTTCTTCTCCTTTTAAGGATTTGTCTTCCAGCTCGGGTGCGCATTCTTAATCTAAAACCGTGTTTTCTGCTTCTTTTCCTGTTACTAGGTTGATAAGTTCTTTTCATTTTTCTCCTGTTTAATCACAATAAGACAATAAATTATTTAAACAAACTAAATATAATTTTTTATTTAATGTTCGCGAAAACCAAATTATCTTCGCGAAAACTAAATTAACTAATAATCGTAATCTAAATTTTAGGCAGTAAATTATAAATACTTTTATACAAAAATAGCAGTAATAACAGTGTTTTTTACGCATATTAAATATTCATAGTTATTTAAGCTTGCTTTTCGCACTCTATGAAAATTTCTAATTCTTTATTAGTTTTATATAGAATATGAATCACAATCTACAAATATTTAAAGAAAAAATACTTCAAGAGGATCTTAGTAAAACTGAAACATATTGGATTGATCAAATTGATTTTCAAATTGTAGATAATGATTTAAATTTATGTGTAAATTCAGAATTTGTTAAAACCTCTATTGAGAAAAAAGTTTTTGATAAGATATTGAACGTCTCAAAAAGCATTTCAGAGATAGATAATTGTATTTTTATTTTAGACCCAAGTAAAAAAGTAAAAAAAATGGAAATCTCTTCTCCTTTGGTTGAAGAGGCAGTGGTTTTTGAGGAAGAAGAGGTTACAGAAGTAGATTTAACTGTTTTTAACAACCTTTTAGTTGGGAGTTCTAATAATTTAGCAATCACCGCAGCTAAAAATGTTGTTCAGAGCCCCGGGAGTAGATTTAATCCTTTGTTTATACATGGTAAACCTGGTGTTGGTAAAACCCACCTCTTGAAAACTATGGAAGAGTCTTCGAGGTCATCTTATTATATTGATTCCGAATCTTTTCTTGAGTCCTACGTGTCTGGAATTAAAAATCAGAGTATCGATTTGTTTAAAAATAAAATTAGATCTGTAGATATTCTGTTAATTGATGATATTCAATTTTTTATGGGTAAAAAAGGTGTTTCAGAGGAACTTTTTCATACTATTAACTATTTCTTAAACAACAACAAGGCTGTTGTTTTGGTTTCTGATCAAAAACCCCAAGACCTGCTCGGTTTTCCAGAAAGACTAATATCTAGGATATTAAATGGTCTTGTTACAGACATTGAGCAACCTAGCTCAGAAATGTTTAAAGATTTTTTAATTAAGATAAATGAAGAAAACAACAAAACTCTTTTGACTGAACCAAATATTGAAGACTTATCTAAGATTGATATTTCTAGTTTTAGAGATATAAACGGAATAGTCAACAGTTTGGTTATTAATAAACAAACAGGTATTAACAACACAGATTATATATTAGGGTTAGTTCGCTCTTCTTTAAACCAAAATACTGTTGTTTTAACGCCTGAATATATTTTTGATTATGTATCAAACGTTCATCAAATAGATAAGAAACTTATTTCTTCAAAAAATAGAAGTTTAGAGGTTGGTGCTGCACGTCACTTGCTGGTTGCTTTGATGAGAAAACACACAGATCTATCGTTGTCTCAAATAGGTCTTTATCTTGGAAACCGTTCTCATTCGACTGTTTTGTCTTATCTAAACAAAGCAAAAAGTTCTACTGTTGTATTAAGAGAAATAAACAGTTTCGACAATAAATTAAATATGGTGGAAGCTTCTTAGTTTTTATGTTTGTTTTGTTTAAAGTGTTCAACAGCAAAAACTATAGTTTTATGGGTTTAAATAAAGTTTTCAACATGTCCGACGTCTTTATTATTATTAAATATATATAGGAGTAAATTGAAGTTCAAAATAAAAACAGAAGATTTAAAGAACATAGTGTCAACAGTATCAAGAATTGTTGACCCAAGACCTGCTTCCCCAGCCCTACAAGGCATCTACTTTAGGACTGATGAAAATTTTATAGAAGTAATTGGTTCAGATCTAGACATTGTTATTAAAGCAAAATCAACTGCAGACATAGAGGTAGAAGGAAAAGCTTTGATAAACGCAAGGGTACTTTCTGATATAGTTAGAAAACTTCCAAGGGGCGAGGTTACTGTTTCAGACATAGGTAGTGAACTTAGGGTAGAACAAAAAAAATTAAACTTTACTCTAAGAAAATTAGACGATCAAGCATACCCAGAAGCCTTACTTCAAAAAAATTACGATGAAAAAAACAGTCAAAGCGTTGAACCCAACGAACTTTTTGAATCCCTTAAAAAAGTAGGTATTGCTGCCTCCCCAGAGGGTGGGAGACCTATTTTGACAGGAGTTTATTTCAACAACGCGAACGAAAAAACAGAACTAGCCGCTACAGACAGTTACAGGTTAGCAACACACGACTTAACAAACTTTCCAATTGAAGACGCAGGAATACTTTCTTTCAGATCCCTTAACGAAACAGCAAGAATTTTTGAGCAAACAGAAGAAAAAATAGAAATTAATTCTACGGACAGAGAGTTACATTTTTATGACAATAAGTTTTCCGCTTCAGTAAGAAAACTCGAAGGAACATTTCCTGATTATATAAACCTTTTTCCCAAAGAAAACCTTTTCACCATAGAGGTTGAAAAAAGCGACATACTTGAAGCTTTAGATAGAGCAACTGTTGTTGCAGAGGGTTTTATACCGGTAAAAATCGAAATTTTAAACCCAGAGACTCTAAAAATAACAACAATCAACAAAGATATAGGCGGAGGAAGCGAAGAGGTTTCGATAAAAACTCTTGGTTTGGATATAGGTGACATTACGGGGTTTACCATGTCGTTTAACCCCAATTATTTAATTCAAGGAATTGAGGTTTTAGATGGTAAAACCGTTTACCTACGTTTTTCAGGAAACGAAAAACCGGTCGTTATTCAAGGAGAACATGAAACCTTTAAATACTTATTAATGCCGGTTAGACCCAATTAATGGAATCAAAACACCCAACCAAGATAAACGCAGAAACAAACGATTTGGGTATCAGTTTTTCTAAATCAAAAAAAATAGAAAAATATTTTTCCAAAAATAAATACAAATGGTCAAAAGAAATATCTATTGGACCGGTGTTAAAAAACAAAGCTATCATTTATACGGAATCTTCAAGAGTTAAAGATTTAATTCAACTCGAAGAACAAAAAATACTAATAGATATCGAAAAAAAATCAGAAATAAAACTAATTTCAATAGATGTTCAAATATTGAATAACCAACAATAGCTTTGTATTTCTACTAAAATAAGAGTTCAGCAAGGGGCTGTACACAAAAAAATAGAGACGTTTCTTAGGAGATCTGTGCCAAAAAAAGATTCAAACACCTACGATTCTAAAGATATAAAAATTCTTGAGGGTCTTGAAGCTGTTCGTAAAAGACCCGCCATGTATATTGGCTCAACCGGCCCCATTGGCTTACACCACCTTATTTGGGAGGTTGTTGATAATTCAGTTGATGAAGCTATGGCTGGAAGATGCACAGCTATAGAAATAGAACTCGAAAAAAATGGATCTGTAACTGTTTCTGATAACGGAAGCGGAATACCAGTTAAACCACATCCGAAAACAAAAGTTTCAGCTCTCACAACAGTCCTAACAACTCTTCACGCGGGAGGTAAGTTCGAATCAGGCGCATACACCGTTAGTGGTGGATTACACGGGGTTGGTATTTCTGTTGTTAATGCGTTGTCGACATTTGTAAAGGTAGAGGTACAAAGAGACGAACATGTTTGGAGTCAAAATTTTGATTTTGGAAAACCAACATCAAAAATTAAAAAAGGCAAGCCCTCAAAAAAAACGGGAACAAAGGTTAACTTTTTACCAGATCCAAAAATATTTACAGAAACCCAGACTTTTGAATACAACATAGTTTCAGAAAGAATAAGACAAACAGCATTTTTAAACAAAGGTTTAAAAATTGTATTAAAAGATAACCGCGTCAAACCAGCAACAAAAGAAGAATTTCTATATAAAGGCGGTTTAATAGATTTTGTTGATTATTTAAACGATGGACATGAAGTACTTCACGATAAAGTTATTTCATTCTCAGATAAAGCAAAAGACTCTGAGATTGAGGTAGCAATGCAATGGAAAGCAGAAGATGAAGTAACTATTAAAAGTTTTGCTAATAATATCCACACACTAGAAGGAGGAACCCACGAAGAGGGTCTTAGAACAGCAATCACTAAAGCAATAAATGATTTTGCAAAATCTAGGAATCTTCACTCAGACATTTCCCTTACTGGCGATGACATAAGGGAAGGTCTAACAGGAGTGGTTTCGGTAAGAGTTCAAGAACCCCAATTTGAAGGACAAACAAAAACAAAGCTTGGTAATACAGAAATGAAGTCAAAAGTTCAAGTATTAGTGAACCAAGAATTTCCAAAATGGTTATTAAAAAACACAAAAGAAGGAAGAGCCATTGTAGAAAGATGTGCACTTGCTGCAAAAGCCAGAATGAGTGCAAAGAAAGCCAGAGAATTAACAAAAAGAAAAAGCATACTCGAAACAGCTGGATTACCAGGAAAACTTGCAGACTGTTCTTCAAAAGATCCCTCTGAAAGTGAGTTATTTATTGTTGAGGGTGACTCTGCCGCCGGTCCTGCTAAACAAGCACGAGAATCAAGAACACAAGCAATTCTTCCAATTCGTGGAAAGATAATAAATGTTCAAAAAGTTACAGAAAACAGAGCGCTTCAAAATGAAGAAATTAGCTCACTTATTAAAGCTATAGGAACAGGTATAAATACTGAATATAAAGGAGAGGAATCTCGATACGATAAAATAATTTTTCTCACAGATGCAGATGTTGATGGTGCCCATATTAGGACACTACTCCTAACATTCTTTTTTAAATTTATGCCTGGTTTAATTAAAGAAGGAAAGGTCTGGATAGCAGAACCTCCTTTATACAGAGCAAAATCAACAGGCGGTGTCAATTATCTTAAAGATGATGATGCACTTGACAAATTTAAAAAAGAAAATAAAAATAAAAAATTTATAATTTCCCGATTCAAAGGATTAGGTGAGATGAATGCCGGGGAACTTTGGGATACCGCTATGAATCCAGAATCAAGAACTCTTATAAAAGTTAACATTGCTGATGGAAAAGCAGCTGAAGCAAAAGCTGCAGATATGTTTGAAGTTCTAATGGGTACTGATGTATCCAGAAGAAAGACATTCATTGAACAAAATGCAAAAGACGTGAGATTTTTGGATGTCTAATGGTTGAAAAAAAACCAGCAGCTAAAAAACCAGCAGCTAAAAAACCAGCAGCTAAAAAACCAGCAGCTAAAAAAGATGTAGAAACAAAAGTAATTAATAACGAAACATCCATTCAAGTTGAGGACGAAATATCTAAATCATTTTTAGATTATGCAATGGCCGTGATTGTCTCAAGAGCTTTACCAGATGTAAAAGATGGACTTAAACCAGTGCAGAGGAGGATATTGTATTCAATGTATGAAACTGGAATAAGACCTACCGGTCCTTTTAGAAAATGCTCAAAAGTTGTTGGTGACGTAATGGGTAACTATCATCCACACGGAAATGATGCTATTTATGGAACATTGGTAAGACTGGGACAACATTTCAGTACACGCTATCCATTAATAGAACCACAAGGAAACTTTGGCACACCAGATGATCCACCTGCTGCTATGAGGTACACAGAATCAAGAATGTCGTCACTATCTTCACAACTTCTAGATGGAATTGATGAAGATACTGTTACTTTTGAACCAAACTACTCAGGAGAGAGCTTTGAGCCAAAGGTTTTACCAGGAAGATTTCCAAATCTTCTTATTAACGGTGCAGAAGGTATTGCGGTTGCAATGGCAACAAATATGCCCCCATACAATTTAAGAGAGATTACTGAGGCTGTTAAATTTACATTAAATACTAAAAACCCAAAACCCTCAGATTATTTAAAAATAATAAAAGCTCCCGATTTTCCAACAGGCGGACTTGTTGTAGAAACACCAACAATTAAAGATGCGATCCTAAAAGGCAGAGGCTCTATTAAATTAAGAGCTGTTGCTGATGTTGAAGAACTTGGAAAAGGTAAATCTGCAATTATTGTAAAAGAACTTCCGTACCAAGCCTCAATTGATAGAATCATGGAAAAAATTGCATCCTTAGTTCAAGATAAAAAACTAACAGGAGTTTCTGATTTAAGAAATGAAAGTAGTGATAGAAACGGTACAAGATTAGTTATTGAACTAAAAAGAGACGCGGTTCCACAAGTTGTTCTAAATCATTTATTTAAACAAACACAATTACAAGATACTTTTGCGGTAAATTCAGTCGCCCTTGTTGACGGCGTACCTAAGGTTTTGTCTGTCCCACAATTAATTAACTATTACATAGAACACCAAATTGACGTTATACAAAGAAGAACTCAATACAGATTAAAAAAAGCTGAAGACAGACTTCACATTGTTGAAGGTTTGATATTAGCTTTAGATAAAATAGACCAAATTATAAAGGTTATACGCGCTTCAAAAGATGCGGAAACAGCAAGAACTTCTTTAATGAAAAAATTCAAACTTTCTGAAATCCAAGCATCACACATTCTTGATATGCCACTACGAAGATTAACCGCGCTAGAGCGAGAGAAACTGGAAGAGGAAAAAGTAGAACTTAAAAAAACAATCAAAGAATTAGCAACGATTCTTAAAAGTAGAAAAAAACAAGATGATATTCTCGTTGAAGAACTTGAGGAGATAACTAAAAAATTTGGTGACGAAAGAAGATCACGCATTGTGCCAGATGTTGGTGAAGTCTCAATTGAAGATCTGATTGAAGATGAAGAAATTATTGTATCAGTCTCTGCAAATGGTTATGTAAAATCCGTTCCTTCTACTGCTTATAAAAAACAAGGTAGGGGCGGTAAGGGCGTAAAAGCGGCTTCATCTGATGAGGATGTTATTGAACATTTACTATCTACTTCCGTACATGCATATTTACTATTTTTTACAGATCAAGGAAAAGTTTATAGGGCAAAAGCTCACGAGTTACCTAAAACAACAAGAACAGCACAAGGTTCACTAATCCACAATGTACTTTCGATGTCCCAAGATGAGAAAGTTCAGGCCATTATTGATACAAGAGATTATGAGACAGAGAAGTTTCTTTTAATTATGACTGAAAAAGGAACAGTTAAAAAATCTGCATTTAAAGATTTTGATTCAAACTATAAATCATTACAAGCAATAAAACTTAAAGAGGAAGACAAGGTTGTCTCAGTTAAAACTACCTCCGGAAAAGAAGATGTGATTCTAGTTTCCAGAAAAGGTCAGGCTATTAGATTTGATGAAAATAATCTTAAGCCACAAGGAAGAACAGCAATGGGTGTCAGGGGTATAAAACTCCGTGAAGGAGATAAAGTCGTCGGAGCAGCAACATCTAGAGATGAAACCTTATTATTTGTAACAGCAAAAGGATACGGAAAGAGGACAAATCTTGATGAGTTTAGAAAAGCTGGAAGAGGTGGAATGGGCGTTAAGGCTTTGAAAGTAACAGAAGCAAAAGGAGATTTAATTGGTGCACGTTCTGTAGATGAAGATACAGAGGTTATGCTTATGAGTACAGGTGGAACCGCAATAAGATGTGCAGTGAAACAAATAAAAAAAATGAGTAGAGCAGCTCAAGGGGTCAGGGTTATGAAACTTGCGAAAGAAGAAGAAATATCTGCTTTTATTCCAATAAAGAGCGATTAAAAATGGTCAAAGTAAACAGAGTAAGAAGAATAATTAGAAAGATAGATCCATGGACGGTCTTAAAGGTAACATTTGTTCTAAATTTTATTGTCGCACTAACCATAGTTTTGGGTTTTTCCATACTCTGGGTACTTCTCGTAAATGCTGGGGTTCCCCAAGGCCTAGAAGATATAGCTAGAAGGCTGGCTTTGCTTGATGCGGATGCATCACTAGTTGGGAACATTGAACCACTTTTTTCATCAGTTGTATTTCTTGCGACTGTTTATCTTTTAACACAAACAGCTTTAGCAACAATTGGAGCTTTTTTCTACAATCTCGTTTCAGATCTAGTTGGAGGTATTGAAGTAGTCGTTCTTGAAGAATCTTATAGTGAAGCACAAGAAACTACTCCAGTAGCTTCACAAGACGAAAACCAAGACAATAAAGAAACTATGATGATGACTTTTTCAAAAACATTAAAAAATCTTAAAAACGAAGAAGAAGACACAGAATAATTTGCTACAATCTTTTAAACAAAGAAATTAAAAAGCGAAGTTAGTGAAATTCTAACACTGTCCCGCAACTGTAATTCGAAAGATAAGTCAGGTCGCCTTTTTAGTTTTATTAAAACAACAATCCTCGAGAGAAGGAATGGAGTATCAATCTTTTCTCGTGGTAAGAAAGGAAATTATGAAATATAAGATACTAATTCTTGCCGCGTTGATGACGATGTGTACAGGCTCTGAAGAGTCAAGCATAGAACAAAGAGTTATTTCGTTATCGACTACACACACAGAAGTCATCCAAGTTCTAGGAGGCGAAAGTCTTTTAGTTGGCGTTGATTCATTCTCGGAAACAGAACTACCTATTGAAAAAATTGATGCATTTACTGTTACTGCTGAAGAATTATTGGAGTTAAATCCTGACCTTGTAGTGGTAGCTTTTGATTTTAATGGGATCATTGAAGGGTTAGAAAGCTTAGAAATAAATTATGCTTTACTTCCTCCCGCAAGAGATTTCGATGATGTATATACACAAATTGAAGAAATTGGAAATCTAATAAACAAATCTGACGAATCATTAGAACTCGTTTCAGCAATGCAAAGTGATGTTGCAGAGATTATTCAAAACTTTTCATCAGAAAACACAACCGTTTTTCATGAAATTGGATTTACTTATGGAATATACACTATAAATGAGAATTCTTTTATAGGTGAAATCTATAATCTTTTGGGAATAAACAATGTTGCCAACCTAAAAGAAGATCCATTTGGCAGTGGATATCCTGAGTTTTCAGAAGAAGAAGTGTTGGCCTCCAATCCAAATCTAATTGTCGTAGGTCACTCAGACTATTTGAATAAAGACCTCTCAACAAGAGTTGGATGGGGAGAGGTTACCGCAGTACAAAGTGGAAATGTTTTCTTTTTAGATGAAAATTTAGCCAACAACTGGGGAGCCAGCACAGTTGACTTGTTAAACACTTTATCTGCAATAGGACAATCTCA